>JAEZPL010000258.1 GCA_023413605.1 Pseudomonadota bacterium | reverse complement strand
ATGCGGGCGCCGTCGCGCGCCGCGGCGGTGTGGTGCCAATAGCCGATCAGCAGGAAGGAGAAGAGGCTCGTCAGCTCCCAAAAGAAGGCCAGCTGGATCAGGTTCCCCGACAACACCACGCCGGTCATCGAGCCCATGAAGGCCAGCAGGAAGGCGAAGAAGCGCGGAACCGGATCGTCCGCCGACATGTAATAGCGCGCATACAGCACGACGAGCGCGCCGACGCCGAACACCAGCCCCGCGAACAGCCAGGCGAATCCGTCCATCCTCAGCACGAATTCAAGCCTGAGCGACGGCATCCACTCCACCGCGTAGCGGATCACGCCGCCCGCCTCCACCGTCGAATAGGCGGCCCACAGCATCGCAAGCCCCACCAGGGTGACCATGCCGGCCAGCCAGGCCGCGGCGTTCCGGGCGTGCGTGGGCAGAAGCCCGGCGACGAGCGCGCCGAGGAAGGGAAGGCCGACAGCGGTCAGGAGCAGCAAAGCGTCGGGCATCGTCTCATACGATCAAAGGGATGGTGGTCAATGGGATGGCGGTCCGGGGGATGGACGGGGCGGCATGGCGATGCCGGTCATTCGTCGTCCGGGTCGGTGCCCTGATTGGCGGCGGCGGCCGCTTGCCGCAGCAGCTGGACGGCGGCTTCGGGCGTGTCCGCAGCGCGCAGCTTGCGCGGAGCCTGCGGGTCGCGCAGGGCCTGGCAGATCTCCGACATGACCGGAAGCAGGCCTTTGCGCAACGCCGCCGGCCAGACCACCAGGAAAACCAGATCGACCGGCTCGTCATCCCGCGCGTCGAAATCGATCGGGCGGCTCAGCCGCACGAACAGCACGAGAGGCGTTTCCGCGCACGGGAGTTCCGCGTGGGGAAGCGCCACCCCCTTGCCCAGCGCCGTGGAACCGATGTGCTCGCGCGCCTGGAGGGCATCCAGGACGTCCTTTTGCGGGCATCCGATCCGGCTTGCCGCCTCGGCCGCCAGAAGCTCGAGAAGCTGCGCCTTGTCGGGCGGGCTCGCGTCGAGAATGACGTTGGGGACGGAAAGGAAATCCGAAATACCCATGATGGTCTCCATGATGGCAAACCGGCTGTTCCTTGCGCCGGGGAGGCTCGTACGATGCTCTTGCGTTTGCAAGATAAACAAACAATGGAATGATCAGATTCCAATACCGGAGGTGGCTGCCCTTGCATGGACCGGGCGTTCACGCCGCAGCGCCTGGATGGAAAATCTGAAGAAGCGGAACATCGTAAGAAGCCTCGTCCATGATCGCTTTGCCGGCATGTCCGGCGGAAATCATGAAGATTGCGTTCCGCCGTCGAATGCCAGGCACCAAGACGTCTACGTCTTTTGCGCGCTTATAATCCCGAAAAAGGAGAATGTGCGCGCCGGTCGATAGGAGGCTTGCGGGTGGCGTTCATACGTCAGCTTCAACGATGTGAGGGAAAATCAAGCCCCGAAGCAGGCACCGAAACCGGACCCCATAACCGGGATCCGGTTCCGTGACAGCGGTGCCCGGCCGCACACGACCGGAGCGTGGCGGGGCCGGGCCAAAGAAGGGGGCGTTTCTGTCGAGCGGCGGTCTTCATCATCGCCGCCAATCATGGCCGCGCCCAAGCTGTATTTCAACCTTGTGTTCGATCAGGCCTTGCCCGCGCCCGCTCCAATTGCTCCAGCGCGTCGGTGGCCCCCATCGCCTGCGCGGCATCCCGGGCGGTGTTGCCGGTCGCGTCCCGGGCGTCGATGGCGGCGCCGTGCGCCAGCAGCAGGTCCACGATGGCGGTGCGGTTGAACATGGCGGCGGTCATCAGCGCGGTGCGCCCGTCCGGGCCGCAGCCGTCCACCTGGGCGCCCGCGTCGAGGAGCAGCCGGACGATCTCCTCGCTGCCCTTGAACGCCGCGCCCGCGAGGGGTGTTTGCCCACGGTCGTTCATCAACTCCGGGTCGCCGCCGTGGTCGAGCAGCACCCGCACCGTGTCGGCATGCCCATGATAGCTGGCCAGCATCAGCAGGCTGTCGCCCCGCTCGTTGCGGAGGTTCGCCGGCAGCCCCTGCGCCAGCAGGTCCCGCAGTTCCGCGGCCTGCCCGCCGCGGGCGTAACCAAACACGCGCGCGACGAAGGCAAGCTCGTCATCGGTCAGCGTCGGCAGCGCCTTGGGTTGTCCAGCCGGCATGCCTCGTCCTCCTTAGCGTCCGCTCGCGCCCAGCATGGGAACCGAAACAGGATGCATCCGGGAACATCGCGGCCGGGAACATCGCGGCCCCCGTGGAGCCGTCAGGCTGCCTCGACCATCCGCGACAGCGCCGCGGCCTGCCGCGCCGCCGGAAAGCTATCGAGGATGCGGGCGCGGCCGGCTTCGCCCATGGCGCGACGCTGGGCCGGCGGCATGCTCTCCAGCGCCAGCATGGCCGCTGCGAGCCCGAGGGCGTCGCCCGGTTCGAACAGGATGCCGGTGCCCATCGCCACGGTGTCCTTGTTGCCCATGAAGCGGCTGGCGATGACCGGCAGGCCCATGGCCATCGCTTCCTTCACCGGCAACGGATCGGCGTCGCGCTCCCCCGTGCGGGCGGCCTTGAACGGTCCGACCAGCGCCCGGTAGCGTGGCCCCTCCGCCGCCATCCAGGATTCCGGGCGGGCGTCAAGGAACCGCAAGCTTTCCGTCAGACCGCGCGCGGCCGCGCGTTCCCGCAACGCCGCCGTATCCGGGCCGGCGCCCACCACGTCCAGCGCCGGACGCCGCGAGGCGGGGATCAGGCCCAGGGCGTTCAGCAGATCGCCCAACCCCGCCTGCTCGACCAGCCGTCCGACGAAAAGATAGCGGCCGTTGTCGGGCATCTCTGCGGGGCGGGGCGTGAAGCGGTCCGGTTCGACGCCGCGGGGAATGGTGACGATCCGTGCGGCCGGCGCCAGCCCCATCAGGTCGGCGGCCATGTCCCGGCACGACGCGACGGCGAAGTCGGTTGCGCGCAGCATCTCCCGGAGGTCCGGAGCGTTTCCGTAGACGTCGTCGCCACGGCAGGTGAAGGACACGGACGCTCCGATCATCCGCGCGGCGACCAGGGCGTGCGCCGCCGCTTCTCCCGCTCCATGCGCGTGCAGGTGCCGGCACCCGGCGGCCTGAGCCGTCGTCGCCAGCCTCGCGGCGTTCCACAAAAGGCGGCACCGGGGCTGGACGAGCTGTGCACGAAGGAAGGACAGCCCGCGCCGCACCGTTGCGTCGCGGCGGTACAGGCGCAGGATTTCCAGGCCGGCCCGACCGGAGGCGGTGCGGTCGATGGACAGGATTTCGTCGTCCTGCGGCCGTCCGGCGGACTGGATCTCATCGGGCGACGGACGGAGGGTGATCGGCCGGACCGCGTGGCCATGCGCCCGCAAGGCGCGCATGTCAGCCCCGGCGACCATCTCCACCCGGTTTGCGGCGATGTCCAGCACGTATGCGATCGGCCTTTTCCCCATGACACCGTTTCCCCGGCTGATTGTTCTTCGTTCCGGGGGTGGAGCAAAAGGAATGCCAGACTGCCGCGATAAGGAATTCCTCGGTTCCGTCTCTATACGTTTTCCGCGACGCCGAGGCCATTTCGCGGGTTGCGTTCCAGTTTGCGAAAATGCGCTTCCGGTTTTGGAAAAATGGAAGATCGGTCGTCACCCACCCGCAAAGTCCTGAGGATCGTTGATTCCCGCCGCTGCCCGTACCGCTACAGGCGGCACGTCTGCGTCCCTTGCATGGGATGCCTGAGCCGGCAGTATGCTAAACGGACCAGCTCAAGGTTGGAAAATAAAGTATACGAACAGTTCGATCGACCGTCCGGCAATCAAGGGAGCTACGAAACCATGAGCACGCGTCCGCAAGCCACCTCCGTCACGCATGTGGAGAATGAGCGCACCCGGGTGACGGAATGGCGCCTCGTGCCCGGTGCCGAAACCGGCGCGCACGTGCACGGATACGACTATGTCATCGTGCCGGTGACGGCGGGCGCCTTCCACATCGTGGACCCCGACGGGACGGAGCGGCAGTTCCCGCTGGAGCCCGGCCGGTCCTATTTCCGCAAGGCCGGGGTCAGCCACAACGTGATCAACAACGGCACCTCCGACATCGTGTTCGTCGAGGTGGAGTTCATGCAGCCGGGCTGATGCCGGCCTGACCGTCCCGAGTCGCAAGTCCCTCCGCCGGGGTTCCCGGCGGAGGGCTGTACCGTCAGCGCGTGCGGTAGACCGGAATGCGGTCACGGCCGGTCTCGACCGACAGGACGCCGGTCCGGACCATGTGGTTGATGTGCGCCAGCGCCTCGCCCACCGCGAAGCCGAGCTGGTGGGAGTCCAGCGGCCGGTGGAAGATCACCGGGATCAACTGGGCGCAGGTCTGCGCCGCCGGACGGCAGGCGGCGGCGATGCGGGCGCAGCGCTCTTCGTGATGGGCGTCCAACTGGCGGGCGCGCTCGTGCAGCCCGTAGAAGGGGCGGCGGTGGGACGGCAGAACCAGCACGTCCGGTGGGATCGTCCCCATCAACTCCTGAAGGGAATTGCGGTACAGCGACAGCGGGTCGGCGTTGGGCTGCATCGCCAGCACGCTGACGTTCGGCGAAATCCGCTCCAGCACCTGATCGGCGGCCAGAAACAGCCGGTCGGCCTCGCACCACAGCATGGCCTGATCCGGTGAATGGCCGCCGCCGGTCAGGATGCGCCAGTCGCGGCCCCCCAGCCGCAGCGTCTGCCCGGCGATCAGCGGCTCGAAGGTCGGCGACAGGCCGGTCGTCTGGCGGAGATAGCGCTGGCCGCGGCCGAGCAGGCCGTCCAGCGCGTCCTCGTCCAGCCCGCAGGAGCGGTAGAAGTCCTTCAGCGTCTCCCGCGACCGGTCGGTCTGGCCGTTCAGCAGAAGGCGGGTGCTGAGATACTCCGCCTGCGTCATGTGCACGGGCGGGGCGAAGCGCTCGTCGAGCCAGCCGGCGAGCCCGACATGATCGGGATGACAATGGCTGACGACCAGCCGCGTGATCGGGCGCCCGCCGAGCGCGCCCTTCAGCACGGAATTCCACAGGATCTGGCTGTGCTCGTCGCCCAGCCCGGTGTCGAACAGCGCCCAGCCGTCCCCGTCCTCCAGCAGATAGAGGTTCACGTGGTCGAGCGCGTAGGGCAGGGGCAGACGCAGCCACAGGATGCCCGGTGCGACCTGGACGGGCTCCCCGAAGGGCGGCGGCTCGGCAAACGGGAAGCGGAGCGTCTCGGTCTGGGTCACGGGGCTTCTGTCCTTCTGCTGTTGGGGCCGCCGTTGGGGGCGCTTGTTGCTCACGTTACGTCCGTACATGTGGCCCTCAACGGCCGGTTGGACAGTCCCGGCCGCCGCTGACCCGGCATGCGTCGATGCGTTCGGAAACAATCAAGCCGCGTGGATCAGGCGGCACGGACCTGAGAAATGAAGTCCTGGATCTGGTCGCGCAGCAGGTCGGAATCGCTCGACAGGCTGTTCGCCGCCTCCAGAACCTCCGCGGCGGCCTGCCTCACGTCGCCTGCCGCCTGACTGACGCCCGCGATGTTGCCGGAGACGTGCCGCGTGCCCTGGGCGGCCTGCTGGATGTTGCGCCCGATCTCATGCGTTGCGGCCGTTTGCTCCTCGACCGCGGCGGCGATGGCCCCGGCGATGGAGTCCACGTCGGTGATGGTCCGGCCGATGGTGCGGATGGCCGTCACGGTGCCCTCGGTCACCGCCTGGATCTCGGTGATCTGGCTGGCGATCTCTTCGGTGGCCTGGGCGGTCTGGGTCGCCAGGGCCTTGACCTCCTGCGCCACGACGGCGAAGCCCTTACCGGCCTCGCCCGCGCGGGCGGCCTCGATGGTGGCGTTCAGGGCCAGCAGGTTCGTCTGGGACGCGATGTTCTGGATCAGGCTGACCACGTCGCCGATCTTCTGCGCGGCCTGGGCCAGCCGTTCCACCAGCGCGTTGGTCCGCTCGCCTTCCGCCACGGCGTCGCGGGCGATGGTGGCCGCGCCGTTCACCTGACGGCCGATCTCGCCGATGGAGCTGCCAAGTTCCTCCGACGCGGCGGCGACGGTGGCGACGTTGGCGGACGCCTGCTCCGTCGCGACGGCGACCGAAGAGGCCTGCTCCGTCGTCTGCTCGGCCACGCCGGTCATGGTCTGGGCGTTGGCCTGAAGCCGGCGCGCGGCCAGGGCCACCGCCTGAACGACGCCCTGCACGTTCGCGTCGAACTGGTCGGCCAGCGCCAGCATGGCGGCGCGGCGTTCGGCCTCCGCCTGACGCTTCTGCTCGTCGCGCTCGTCCTGGAGGCGGCGCATGTCGAGCCCGTTGTTCTTGAAGACCTGAAGCGCGCGGGCCAGCAGTCCGATTTCGTCCTTGCGGTCGGTGCCCTTGATGTCGACGGTCAGGTCGCCGCCGGCGATGGTGGTCATTTCCGACGTCAGGCGGTTCAGCGGGCGCACGACGAAGACCAGGACGATGGAGCCCAGCAGGCCGAAGGCGACCAGCAGGCCGATGCCCGCGACGGTGTAGAGCCGGACCATGACGCTGTCGGACAGCGCCTTGGCGCGCTCCTCCGCCTCGCGCGTTTCGGCCATGCTCTGGTCCACCCGCTCGCCCAGCGCCGCGGTCAGCTTCTGCCGCACCGGACGGCCGACGTCGATGGACACGCGCATGGCGCTGTCGGTGTCGAAGCCGCGCGCCAGCTCGACGGCATTCTGCGCGACGCGCTCGTATTCCCCGAAGATGGTCTTGATGGCCTGGATGCTCTCGCGGTCCGCCGGGTTCTCGTAGGCCGCGGCCAGCGCGTCGATGGCGGACATGGCCTTGGCGATGTTGGTCTTCATCAGCGCGTCGGCGGCGTCGATCGCCTCGCGCGAGGGGGCGACGATGGCGTTCGCCTCCGCGTCCATCGCGTCGCCCATGGCGGACTGCACGTCGAGCGCCGCGCCCAGCCGGTGGGCGACCACGTCGGTGATGCGGGCGGTGGAGGCGGTCAGGTCGAAGATCGCCGTGCGGGCGGTCCACACGACGCTGCCCATAACGGCGAGCAGGATGACGATCGGGATGAGGATCTTGTGCAGCAACTTACGGTTCGAAAACCAGCGGTGCAGGTGCATGACAAGGGCTTCCTGAGGCAATCCGGGGCGGGCAAAGGCGGAACCAATGCGGGAAAGGCAAAAAAAGTCCCCCGCGGGCGGATTCCGCCTGCGGGGGAAGTGGGGACGCACCGTCAGCCGGCCTGCCGGTCCCAGCAATCGTTCACGGCGGGCGACAGCTTGTGCTTCATGATGCGCTGGCTGGGCGTCCGCTCGAACTCCTCGACCAGGGCGATGTAGCGCGGGTTCTGATAGGGGGCGAGCTGCTGGCCCAGCCACGCGGACAGGGCCGGCACGTCCACGGTGGCGCCGGCCTTCGGCTTCACGAACAGCTTGATGTCCTGCTCGCCCACATCGGCGGCGACGCCGATGATGGCGCAGTCCTCGACCGCCGGGTGGGTGGCCGCGATGTGCTCCACCTCCCAGGCGGAAACGTTCTCGCCCTTGCAGCGGACGCTGTCGGTCATGCGGCCGTGGAACAGCAGCGTGCCGTTGGCGTCGAGCGAGCCGAGGTCGCCGGTGTGCAGGGCGCCGTCCTTCAGCGCGCGCGCGGTCGCCTCCGGGTTGCGGAAATAGCCGGGGAAGATGGCGCCGGGCCGGTTGGTGCGCACGACGATCTCGCCGCGCTCGCCCTGCGGCACGGGCTTGCCCTCGGCGTCGAGCAGATCGACCGTGAACCAGGGCATCGGGCGGCCCACCGCGCCGACGACGCCCTCGTCGTTGCAGGTGGTGATGCTCGACGCCTCGGTCATGCCGTAGCATTCGCGGATCTGGACGCCGAAACGTTCCTCGAACGGGGTCCAGGTCTCCTTCGGGCAGCCGCCGCCCCAGGCGATGCGCACGGGGTGGTCGTGGTCGCGCGGGGAGGGGGGCTGCTTCAGCAGGATCTGGAGGATGCCGCCGAGGTAATGGATGTGCGTGGCCCCGTACTCGCGCACCTGATCCCAGAAGCGGCTGGCGCTGAAGCGGTCCACCATGGCCAGCGACACCGACCGGATCAGCGGCATGACGATCATCTGGGCGCCGCCGATGTGGTACAGCGGCTCCCATACGAACAGCACGTCGCCGTCCCTGGCGGCGGAGACGCGGGCCACCGCCTCGCCGGCCAGCCGCATCATGCGGTGCGACACCAGCACGCCCTTGGGCCGCCCGGTGGTGCCGGAGGTGTACATGATGGCGAAAGTGGCGTCGGGGCCCGGCGGCTCGTGCTCGAAGCGGGCACCGGACTCCAGCAGGGATTCCAGCCGCAGGGCGGCGGCCGGGTCGCCCTGGACGATCACCGGCACGCCGACCGGGGCGGCGGCGCTGCCGGTGATGACCGGCACCAGATCGGTGTCCGCGATGATGGCGCGGGGCTCCGAATGCTCGATGATGTAGCGCAGGCCCTCGCCGCGTTGCCGGGCGTTGATGGGCACCCACACCAGCCCGGCCTTGGCCAGACCGAACAGGGTGGCCAGCACCGCCGGGCTGTTGCGCAGCATCAGCGCCACGCGGTCTCCCGGCTCCAGCCCCATGCGGCGCAGCTCCGCCGCCACGCTGTCGGACATGCGGTCGAGCGTGCCGAAGGTCAGGGCCTCGCCGTTGAAGCGGGCGAACACGCGGTCGCGGTCGGTCCGTGCCGCCTGCGTGAACAGGCGGACGAACCCTTCGTCGAAATCGGACATGGTGGGTGGTCTCGAATGCGTTTGGTCGGTTGGTACGGCCGAAATCAGCGAAAGCTTGAGGTGTTGCCCGTCATCACCGGGTCGGGCGGCGCAGCCGCTCGGCAACCAGCAGAAGGGCCATAACGATCAGGAAGACGACGACGGACACGGCGGCCAGGGTCGGGTTCAGCTGCAGGATCATGTCGTCCCACATCTGCTTCGGCAGCGTGGTCTTGACGCCGCCGCTGACGAAGATGGCGACCGTCAGCTCGTCGAAGGACGTGATGAAGGCGAACAGGAACGCCGCCACCAGACCGCCCTTGATCAGCGGCACGGTGACCAGCATCAACGTCTGAAAGCGGTTGGCGCCCAGCGTGGCCGCCGCCTGGTCCAGGCGCCAGTCATGCCCCTTCACCACGGCGGAGATGGCGACGAAGGCGAAGGGCAGGGCCAGCACCGTGTGGCCGATGATGAGGCCGAGGTCGGTGGCGACCAGCCCGATCTGGGCGAACAGGTAGAACAGGCCGACCGCGATCACGATGCGCGGCACGATCATCGGCGCCAGGAAGAAGGCGAAGATCACCCCGCGCCACCGCGAGGTGGAGCGCGCCATCGCCAGCGCGGCGAGGCCGGCCACCAGCGTCGCCAGGATCGCCGTGGCGAAGGCCACGCCGAAGGACCGCACCGTGGCGGCCAGCCAGACGTCGGAGCTGAAATAGACCTTGAACCAGTCCAGCCCATAGCCCGGCGGCGGGAAGTCCAGGAAGGGGGAGCTGGTGAAGGCGATGGGCACGACCACCAGGGCCGGCGCCACCAGGAAGACGATCACGGCGCCCGAATAGACCGGCAGCAGCCATGCCAGCTTGTGCGGGCCGACGACCCGGCCGACCGCGCCGCCCGCGGCGGTGGAGGCCTTGGCCAGGACGGCCAGCAGCTTCAGCCCGGCGTTGCGCAGCCCGCCCGTGCCGCCGCCCTTGCGGCTGGAATTGTCGCCCGACAGCGTGGACAGGCCGAACAGCCGGTCGTAGACCCAGCAGGTGACCAGCGCCGCCGCCAGCATGAAGGTGGCCAGCGCCCCAGCGAAGGCCCAGTTCATCATTTCCTGGATCTGGGAGATGATGAGCTGCGCCAGCATCGTCTGCTGCGGCCCGCCCAGCAGGGCCGGCACGATGAAGAAGCCCAGCGACGAGATGAAGGTCAGCAGGCCCGCCGCCGCCACGCCGGGCAGCGACAGCTGGAAATAGACCAGCCAGAAGGCGTGGGCCGGCGGGGCGCCCAGCGTCTCCGCCGCCTGCACCAGACGCCGGTCGACGGTGATCATCACCGGCAGCATGGTCAGCACGGCCAGCGGCAGCATGGCGTGCACCATGCCCACCATGACGCCGAATTCGTTGTGCAGCAGCGGCAGCGTCGGCAGGCCGGTGCCGGACAGCACCTGGTTCACCACGCCCTTCTGGCCCAGGATGACCATCCAGGCGAAGGTCTTGACCAGATAGCTGGTCCAGAACGGAACCATCACGGCCAGGATGGCCTTGCCGCGCGTGCGCTCCGGCAGCTGCGCCAGCCAGTAGGCCAGCGGGTAGCCGAACAGCAGCGACAGCAGCGCCGTCAGCCCGGCGATGCGGAAGGTGCTCAGCAGCACGCGGAAATAGACGTCGGTGCTGACGATGCGGGCGTAATGGTCGTCGGTCCAGGCCGCCGTGTCGGTGTCCTGGAGGCTGAGGCCGAGCAGCCGCAAGACCGGGAACAGGAAGAAGACGATCAGGAAGGCGATGCCGGGGGCAGCCAGCCACAGCGGGCCGAATCGCAGCGTCCGCCGGGGCGTGGTCATGGCGCCGTCGTGCAGGGCGGCGGCGCTCATGACACGAGAACCCCGGCCTCGGTCCGCCAGCGCACGGCGACCCGGTCGCCCAGCGGCGGCGGCGGGACGCCGCGGCGCAGGCGCACGGTGATCGTCGTGTCCTCGCCCAGCGCCACCAGAACCCGCGTCTCGGACCCGGCGTAGACCGTGTCCACGACCTCGCCCGACACCTCGTTGTCGCCCTCGCCGTTGAGGTCGAGCTGTTCGGGGCGGACGACCAGCGCCGCGTCGGCCTGGTCGGGCAGCGTGGCGGCGCCCAGGCGGAAGGCGCCGTTGCCGGTGACCAGAACCGGCGCGCCGCCGGCGTCGCGCTGCACCCGGCCCCGGAAGATGTTGGACACGCCGATGAAATCCGCGGCGAAGGCGGTCTTCGGGTGGGCGTAGATCTCGTGCGGGGTGCCGATCTGCTCGATGCGCGCGTGGTTCATCAGGCAGATGCGGTCCGACATGGCCAGGGCTTC
>JAEZPL010000212.1 GCA_023413605.1 Pseudomonadota bacterium | reverse complement strand
GCGGATCTCCTGCAGGACGGGGGCGCTCAGGGTCGTCTCGGTGGTGATGGCGGTCCGCATGTCGCTGGCAACTCCTGTGGGTTTGTGCGTCGATCCTTGGCCGGCAGATCGTGACGGGATGGGACGGCGCTTGATGCTTGGCGTTAATCCTAAAGCGTCGATTGACCCGTTCTTTGTTACCAACTCCCCTCTGAAGTTTTTAAAATGCCGTCTTTTCTTTCATTCAGCGGGAAGCACCGGCAACGGCGCCGAGTACGTCATTCTTTATTGCATCCGAATGCGGTGTTTTCGAGTGGGCAAAGGATGGTCGGCCGGTGAAGACAGTGGTTAGCCACTCAGAGGCATTGCATTCTTGCCAGAAATACTATCCCGTAGATCTGGCTAGTAATATCTCGCTAGAGGCTTAGGTTCCGCTTATGACGCACCGCCGAACGTTCGTGCAGAACCGCAAGGGGTGGGAAGCGCGCTTTCACCTTCGCGCATAGAACGGCGGGCAGGCGTGGGCGGACGGGCTCCCACCCTATCCGTCCGGGTAGCCTGGATGGCGGAAATCGCCACGGAAAGCGCGGCGTTGCCCGGCGCCAAAAACCATGAAAAAAGGCCGGCTATTGCCGGCCTTTTGGTTGACAAGCGCCTGCTTCAGGCCGCCGGGATCGGCTGCCCGTGCGAGGCTTCGGGGGCCATAGGGTCGGCACCGCCCTTCAGCTTGCGCAGCCACGCCGGCACGCCGGTCACCTGGACCGCCAGCCAGTCGACCGACGCGTCGTCGGACACCGGAACCGCCTTCAGGCGCAGCGGGTCGGCATGCGGTCCGTTCCAGCCCGGATCGATGGTTCGCGCGGTGCGGTAGCCGGCTTGGCGGATGATGTCCACCTCGCGCTCGCTGAAGTCGCCGTTGGGGAAGGCGAAGTGACGGCAGGGCTGGCCGGTGGCTTCCTCCAGCTCGGACTTGCACAGCGCGATCTCCTCGGTGCAGAGGCGGTCGTCGCATTGCAGCAGGATCGGGTGGGTGCGCGTGTGGGCGCCATAGTCGGCCACGTCCGCCAGTTGCCGCACCTCCTCCCAGGTCAGCGACTGGCGCGCGTCGCTGTCGCGGTCGGGGTCGTTGCCGGCCTCGGCGAGGCGGCGGCGGCGTTCGTCGTCCGGCACGCGCTTCAGCGTCTCCACGCCGATGCGGTCGGCCGCCGCGGTCTTCCACCAGTAGGGACGGGCGGTGCCGACGATGCGGCTGCACAGGTAGATGGTCGGGCGAACGCCGAATTCGCGCAGCAGAGGCGCCAGTTTGGCGTTCTCCTTGTGCCCGTCGTCGAAGGTCACCACCAGCGGGTAGGGCGGCAGGTCACCCCACCGGCCGCTGTCCATCGCGTTGGCCACGGCGTCCAGCGTCGTGAAGCTGTAGTGCTTGGCGTACCAGGCCAGATGCTGGCGCAGGACCTCCGGTTCCGGATCGTGATAGACCACGATGCTCACCCTGCGGCGGGCGAACAGGAAACGGAGCAGGGCGCCAAAACCTGTCCATCGCACGATCCCGGCGGCTAAGGCTTGCTTCATGATAGGTCGATCCTTGTTGGGTCAGCCGGAACGCGCGCTGCGGGTGTGGATGGATGCGCCGCCATTCGCCGGACGGGCCGGCTGCAACGGTGCGTCCCGCCATGCGCGGGCGTTGCGTCGGTAAATCTCGATGATCCGTTCACGATAGACGGCGATGTCGAACTGACGTTCGAAGCGGGTGCGGGCGCCCTGGCCCAACTGGCGGCGCAGGTCGGGGCCGTCGATCACGCGCGCCAGCGCCTCGGCCAGCGCGGCGCGGTCGCCCGGCGGAACCAGCAGGCCGGTCTCCCCGTCGGCGATGGCGTCGCCGACGCTGCCGACCGGAGTCGCGACGATGGTCAGCCCGTTCGCCATGGCTTCCAGCACCGACATCGGCAAGCCTTCGAACATCGACGGTTGGACGAGCACCTGGGCCTTGAACAACTCGCGCCGGCAGCCGTCCTGGTCGAGCCAGCCGGTGAAGCGGACCCGGTCCTCCAGCCCCAGGGCCTTGGCCTGGTTTTGGTAGGTCTCAAGGTCGCCATCCCCGGCGATGGTCAGTTGCCAGGACTTGCCGCGGCAGGCGTCCGACGCCAGCGCGTCGAGCAGGACGTCCACGCCCTTCAGCTTGATCAGGCGGCCGAGGAACAGCAGGCGCACCGGGCCGGTGTCCACGCGGGCCGGCACCATCTCCGGCCCCGGCACCGCGTTGTGCAGCAGCGTCACGCGCCGCGCGGCGGTGCCGAAGGTGTTCACGACCCAGTTCCGCCAATATTCGCCCAGAACCACGATCTCGCTGGTCATCGCGAACATCTGGCGGATCGCCCAGCGGGACAGGGGACCGGCGTTTTCGTAATGCTTTGGAAAGCGGCCGCCGTGCAGGTGCAGGATGACCGGGATGCGGAACAGGGCGGCCAGCGTGATGATCATGCCCTTGCGCAGGACGCTGCCGTACTCCGCCATATGGATGTGGACGAGCTGTCCCTTGCCCAGCGCGAAGCAGCCGGCCAGTCGCAGGAAGGCGGCGATGAAATAAAAGGGCATCAAATGGAATTTGCCGTTCGGCCCATAGCTGTCGATCACCTCGAAGCGCAGCTCGGGGCAGTTCTGGCGCAGGTCGGTCGTGAAATTGTCGACAATCCGACCCATGCCTCCCTTCTCTCGGGTGCCGCCGGGTGAGACGATGTAAATCATATCCACTCCTGGTCTTGTGCCCCCGCCCATCGACACGTTCGCCGTGGTTTCGGCGATTTTCCGATTGGATGGCACTGTACCCGCATCAAAATAAGCGCCATCGAAAGTGGCGGCAACGACACGGGCGTATTACATCTCCATCTGACACTGATACTCTTCCGATAAACAGAAAAGACGGTCGAAGGGCGGTGGTAATCCGAACTATTTTGGGTTAGTATTTCAAAACTTACTGGCGCCCAGCCCGCGTCAGCGACGGCTTCACCGTGGCCGACGCGTCCGGCAGCGGTGGGCGATGCGCCCGCAGGACGGCGTCCGGGCGGTCCAACTCGGCGTACAGCTCCTGCAGGCTGCGGCCATACGCCTCGATCACGAACTTCTCCAGGAACAGCCGCCGCCCCTCCGCCGACAGGCGCGCGTAGAGCGCCGGGTGCCGGGCGAGGTCGGTCACCGCCTGGGCCAGCGCCGCGGGGTCGTTGACCGGGATGATGCGGGCGGTCTCGCCGTCGGTCAGCACCTCGGGGATCGAGCCCACCGGGGTGGTGACGACCGGCAGGCCCGCGGACAACGCTTCCAGGATGACCATCGGCAGCCCTTCATGGGTCGACGGCAGCAACAGGACGTCGTGGGAACGGATGCAGTCGTGCGCCCGTTCCCGCGACACCCAGCCTTCGAAGCGGCATTCCGCCGCCACGTCCAACTCCTCCGCCAGCCGGCGGTAGCCCTCCACGTCGCCGCCGCCGCCGATGGTGACGCGGAAGCGGAAGCCCTGCTGTTTCAACAGGCGGCAGGCCCGCAGCATGGTGCCGATGCCCTTGCGCTCCGACAGGTTGGCCAGGACCAGCAAGGACACGATGGCGCCTTGCGGCGGCGCTGCGCGGACCGGAAGATCGGCGCCGATGTCGGGAACCGCGTTGTACAGGACACGGACCTTGTGCGGATCGGTGCCGACCGACTGGATCAGGAAGTTCCGCCAGCTCTCGCCCAGCACCACGGCAAGGCTGCAGCGGTCGAACAGCCAGCGGCAGACGGCGCGGGAGAAAAAGCCCTTGTTGAAATACTCCATGAAGGTGGCGCCGTGCAGGTGCACCACGGTCGGGCAGGAAAACAGGCTGGCGACGACCTGCACCGCCGCCTTACGCCAGAAGCTGGCGTTTTCCGACACGTTGATGTGGATGACCGACGGTTTGCGGCGGATCAGCAGCGCCGTCAGGCGCGCCAGCGTGCCCGCCATGTAGAAGGGTGACAGCAGCGCGCTGCCGTCGCCGCGCGTGTCGAGGACGACCGTCTCCGGCGCGGCGGCGGAGGTCCGGAAATGATCGACGATGTAGCCGGTCATTCGCCCTATCCCACCGCCGCCGTCAAGGGCGCCGGGAGTCGCGAAGACGACGCACATCCGGGAACGTTTCTTGCGCATGGGCCCCATGATTCTCAACCATCCTCAAGCGGCATTGGGTGCGGAGTAGATGGCCTGGCGGAGGCGGCGCCGGAGGCCGACCGGCATCAGCGAATGCATCAGGAATGTGGCCAGCGCCATCGGGGTCGGCGCGCCGTCGCGCAGCGCCGACCTCAGGATGCGCCGGCGCACCGCGGCGGTGCGCGCCGCCTGCTCCCCGCCGGTGGCCTGAAGCAGCAGGCAGGCGTAGGCGCGCGGCGACAGCATCGGGCGCATGGACTCAGCCCAAATCAGCGCCTGGTCGATGTTGTGGCAGGTGGACAGCGTGATGCGATCGGATTCGGTGTAGTGGATGGCCAGCACCTCCGGCACCGTGACCAGGGCGCAGCCCGGGACCCGGCCGCAGGTGATCAGCCATTCCCAGTCGTCGAAGGCGGATTTCGGAATGGGCATGCGTTGCAGCAGCGCCTTGGGCGCCAGCAGCGTCGTGGTCGGGGCGAAGGTCTCGCCCTTGAACAGGCCGTGACGCACGAACAGATAGTCGCCGATCGCGTCCTGCGGCGTGCACAGCCGCCGCGGCCATTCGAAGTCGCCGCGGGCCGTCACCACCTTGCAGCGGCAGCTCATGATCGGGAACCGCACCCCGGGCGGGCGGGCGGCCATCTGCACGGCGATCTTGCCGGGCATCCACTCGTCGTCGTCGTCCAGGAAGGCGATCCAGGCGCCGCGGGCGCGTTCCACCCCCAGGTTGCGGGCGCCGGCGGCGCCGCGGTTCTTCTGAAGCGGAACGACCACGCGGCGCGGGTCGGCGAGCGCGGCGAGCCGCGCCTCCGTCGCCGGGTCGGGACCGTCGATGACGACGACGACCTCAAGCGGTGCGTAGGTCTGCGCCAATGCGCTCTGGACAGCCCGTGTCACCATATCGGGCCGGTTTCGCGTCGGAATGACGACGGTGACCATCTCTTGCGAGGACGTCATGACAATGCCTTCTGTCGCGACCGAAATTCAGGGTGATGGAAATCAGGTGGAGCGTCCCGGGCCGGTCAGTCCGGCGGAGGGTGGCGCGCCGTAAGAGGCTCCGTAAGCGGATGGGCTGGCGAAGGCCGGCCGCGGAACCTGGTCGCGCAGGCGGGCCTGCATCCGGTTCCAGCGCTGGCGCTGGACCAGACGCGTGGCGCAGAGCACCAGGATGATCCAATTCAGCGAGTGCCGTTCCAGGAACACGCTCTCGGAAATGGAGATGACCAGCAGCGCGCAGCCGACGGTGAAGATCCAGGCGGGTTCGCTCTTGTTCGTGCTGTAGCGGATGGCGAAGAAGCCCTGGATCAGCAGGCGGCCGAGCAATGCGACCACCGCCGCCACGCCGAACAGGCCCAGGTCCAGCCACGCCTCGATCCAGCCGTTGTGGGCGGAGTTGATGCCCCAGCCCTGCGTGAAGGCGCTGCCCGGACCATAGGCGCCGTACCAGTAGGCGGCGTAGCCCCAGCCCAGCACGAAACGCTCCTGGATCGACATCAGCGTGTGCTGCCACAGCACCGTGCGGCCGGTCAGCGTCGGGTCGCGGCCCAGCATGTAGAGGATGTCGTGCCAGAAGGTCGTGCCGCTGGTCAGGCCGATCACCGCGACCAGCAGGATGAAGGCGAGGCTGGGCGCGAAGCTGCGGATGCCGCCGCGGGCGAAGCTGCTGGAGAACAGAACGCCGGCCACCAGGATCGAGGTGACGAGGCCCGTGCCGGACCGGCTCATCACGATCAGCAGCAGCGCCAGCGCCAGCAGCGGGCGCACGACCCACCGTTTGCCCTCGCGCGTCCAGTCCAGCCACAGCAGGCACAGCACCAGCCAGACCATCATGCGGCCGGTCACGTTCTTCTGCCAGAAGATGCCCTTCCACGCGCCGACGTGCTGCTCGCTGTCCAGGCCGACGTCCGGCATCAGGAAAACCGAGGCAAAGGACAGCATCATCAGGATCGACAGGCCGGTCGCCATCATCCGGACGATTTCCGGGAAGGTGTAGCGCAGGGCCAGGTACGTGGCGAAGGCCGTGGTGAACAGGAAGGCCACCGACCGGCGCAACGTCACGTCCGGATAGATCGACCAGAGAGCGGACACGAAGGCCATGACGACGATCAGGGAGACCGCCGGGCTGGCCATCGGCATGCGGAAGGCCAAGCCGGGTCGCGAGGCGATCAGCATCAGGATCACGAGGTAGATCCCGGTGAAGTAGAGCACCGCGCCCGGCGCGTCGGGGTCGGCGGCGGCACCGCCGCCGGTCAGCAGCGCCGGCAGCATCGAGCCGCCGAACGACACGATGCACAGGACGGTGGCGCTCTTTTCCAGAAACTCGAGGACTTTCATGGGGCCGCTGTTCCGGTGGAAAGGGCTGTGACAGGCATGAAACGCCCGCTGGGCGCCCCTTGCTTCACGGTCTGAAGATGCCCACCCGATGCCCGTCCCGATAGCCGAGCGGAGGCGGTAGGCCGAAGGAGGCCTTTGCTCTCCGGGTTACCCTGCATCCGGGCGTGCACTCCGTCCTTGCCGGCCGGACGGCGCTTTTCCGGAAACGGAAAGGCCCCTCTCCCAGGAAGGAGAGGGGCCCGGACGGCGCGACGGGCGGGGCGGCGGCGGGTTACGACCCGTCGCCCTTCAGCACCAGGATGGCGGTCTTGCACAGGATGTAGAAGTCGAACAGCAAGCCGCAGTTGCGGACATAGAAGACGTCCATCGAGACACGTTCCTGGAAGGTGGTGCGGTGGCGCCCCGACACCTGCCAGTAGCCGGTCAGGCCCGGACGGACGGAGCCGATGACCTCGGCCGACGCCCCCACCTCCGGCAGTTCCTTCGGCATGTAGGCGCGCGGGCCGATCAGGCTCATGTCGCCCATCAGGATGTTCCACAGCTGCGGCAGCTCGTCGAGCGAGGTCTTGCGCAGGAAGCGGCCGAAGGGGGTGATGCGCGGATCGACCGACAGCTTGTGGTAGGTCATGTATTCTTCGCGGATCTTCGGGTCGCTCTCCAGCAGGCGCTGCAGATGCTCCTCCGCGTTGATGTGCATGGAACGGAACTTCAGCAGGTCGAAGGTGTGCTTGCCGCCGGCCCAGCGCTGCTGGCGGAACAGCACGGGGCCGGGGCTGTCCAGCTTGATCGCCACGGCGATGGCCAGCATCAGCGGGGCGACCGCGACCAGAAGCAGCAGGGCCAGCACCACGTCCAGCGCGCGGCGGATGCGCAGGTAGCCGGTCGGCGGACGGACGGACACGCGCAGAGCCAGCGAGCCGTGCAGGTTGTGATAGGTGGCGTCCACGGCGCTGACGTTGCCCTCGCCCAGCAGGCAATAGACCTGCTTGAAGGGCAGCTTGCCCACCAACTCCGTCAGCTCGGCGCCGTGCCGGCCGATGTCGGCCACGATCGCGGCTTGGGCCTGCTGGGCATAGGCCGGGGACTTGGCCAGCAGGTCGGTCGGGCCGACCACCGGCAGGTTGGCGACGCGGGTCTGCCACAGGCTGTCGTCGTCGTCGAAGAAGCAGACCGGCCGCATGCCCAGCCACGGCAGGCGCTGGAGCTTTTCCGCGATGGCCGCACCCTGCGGGCCGGCGCCGACGATCACCACGGGGGTGCGCCAGTTCAGCGCGCTGGCCATAAGGCCATGCACCAGCAGCAGGTCGGCCGCGTAGGTCACCGCGAAGCCGAGCAGGGCGACCGACACGGATTCCACGAAGAAGGAGCGGAAGCCGTCCATCACCACGAAGGGCACGGCCAGGACCGCGCCGGACAGAAGGGCCGCCTGAAAGGTGCGGCGGGTACGCTCCAGATAGTCAAAACGTCCCAACGAATAAATTCCGAACACCGACTTGACCAGCGGCACCAGCATCAGCCCCGTGACCAGAGCCCGTTGCGACAGATCCGCGTCCGCCGACAGGGGATCGTGCCCCTGGAGCTGGAGAATGGTCCAGCCGAGCAGGGCCAGCACGAAGCCGTCGGACAAGGCCAGCAGGAGGCCGGGGCCCAACGTCGGCATCGCCGTCTTTTTTGCCGGGGCCAGGTTGATGACCGCTTCAGGGTCCAGTTTGCTCATCGCAGGTCCCATTATGTTTGAAATGGAATGCCGCCCATCTCGCGCCTCCCCCTAACGCATGAGGACGCAAGATGTCCGCTCGTCAGTTTTGTCTTTGGGGCGTACTGTGCTCTGGCTGTCACACAAGTATTAGTGCCGTGCCTCACGCCCCCAATGGCAGGCAGGGCGACGTCGTGTTTCTGACGAATTAGGATAAAGGCTGCCGTTTATCAACAAATCACAGGTGGGCGACATCGACGGCAGGGATACCTCTGAGCTTTCAAACGGTTGCCGTGGATGAATATTCAAGAGAATGCAAACGGGTGGCGTGCTCGTTTGTGTCTACCGCGTTGGGAGGAGGATGGGGTGACGCAGCTCCACGGACACCTCCTTTCCCGCCGCAAATTGGTGGTAGCGGGGGAGGGTTCCCGGTCTCCGACGGACAGGAGCGGTGGCGAATGGTGGGGAATGGCCCCGCGGCGGTTGCCGCCGCCGGATTCGCGGTGGCGTGGTGTATCCCTTAAGACAGCGCACAAACGATTCCGGATGACGGAACGGCTCCAAAGCACCGTTGAACGGCCGTGCCCAGCCTCGCACCTTGACGGGGATGCCGACAGCGCCTGATGCGGTTCGGGCCGGGATTCCGGCTGGGCCGGCGCCATCAGCCGTCGCGTGTACAACCGAAGATCAAGGCGATGGCGCCAAGGTGAAATTGACACGTCCCAGCGCTGTTCCAATCATCCAGATGCTTTCGGCGGCGGGGCGGAATCCTGCCTTGGCCGCGCATTTCCTATGCTGAACAAACAGGAGAAACAGCGAACCGGTGACGGCGGGCCAGGGGGCTCCCAGCGAGTCCCCCGGAGAGTCCCAATGTCGGCGGCAACGCCCTTGCGGAGTTCCAGATGGCGTCCGAAGCAGCGACGATCTTAAAGCACGGTTGGCTGTTCATGCTGGCCAACGTGGTGAACCGGGCGGCCGGTCTCCTGCTTTTGCCCCTGTATACGAAGCTGCTGACGCCGTCCGAATTCGGCGTCTACGCGCTGGTCGTGGTGGTCAGCGACCTGTTGGCCGTCATGCTGATGATCGGCATGAACAACGCGTTCACCGCCGTCTATTTCGAACATCCCGACGAGGAAGGCCGGCGCCGGGTGATCAGCACCTGCCTGCTGGCGCTGGTGGGCACGGCGGCGGCGATGCTGGGCCTTGCCTATCCCGCGGGCATGGCGGGGAGCTGGGCGATGTTCGGCTCGACGGAGCATGCGGCGGTGATGGCCGTGGCGCTGGGCAGCGTCGCTCTGACCACCCTGTTCGAGCTGGCGCTGGCCTATTACCGGGCGCGCAAGCGATCCGGCCTGTGCCTGATGGTGTCGCTGGCCAAGGTGGTGGCCCTGCTGGCCTTCAACGTGGTGTTCCTGTGGGGGCTGAACCTGGGCGTGACCGGCATCTTCCTGGCGAACGGCGCGTCCTTCGCCGTGCTGGGCGTGGTGCTGCTGGTCGCCATTCTGAAGGACAGCGGCATCGCCTTCTCCTTCCCGATCCTGAAGAGGGTGGCGCGGCTGGGAATGCCCTACGCGCCCCAGTCGCTGCTGGACATCGCGAACAACTTCGTCTCGCGCTGGCTGCTGAACATTCTGCTGTCCACGGCGGCGGTCGGCCTGTTCGCCTTCGGCATGCGGCTGTCGCAGATCCTCTTCATGTTCCTGACCGCGTCCTTCCTGCAAATCTGGTCGGTCAGCCGGCTGGAGGCGCAGCACGGAGCGGCCGACCAGGCGCAGGCGGACTTCGTCTTCCACCTGTTCGTCGTGCTGCTGACCGCGGCGGGGCTGGGGCTGGCGCTGACGTCGCCGGAAATCCTGTGGCTGATCGCATCCCACGACTACACGCCGGTGCTGACCTGCATGCCCTTCCTGGTGCTGGCCTATGTGCTGCACGGCGTGCGCATGAACCCGGAGGTGGCGATCCTGAAGGCCAAGCGGGTGGGCGTGCTGCCCTGGATCTCCGCCGCCAGCCTGGCGGTGGGCACCCTTCTGGCGGTGGCGTTCGTTTGGCAATGGGGGCTGCTGGGGGCCGCGCTGGCCAACCTGGGGCGGGAACTGTTCCAGATCCTGCTGACCGAGGCGGTGCGCCGGCGTCTGTGCCCCGACGAGGTGCCGCTG
>JAEZPL010000160.1 GCA_023413605.1 Pseudomonadota bacterium | reverse complement strand
ATCAGGACTATCTCTACCTGCACGGCCTGTCGGTGGAGATGACCGAGGCGATGGCCGAATACGTCCACGCCCGCATCCGCGCGGAACTGGGCTATGGCGCCGAGGACAGCCGCGACAAGGAGAAGCTTCTCCAGCAGGCCTATCGCGGCAGCCGCTACAGCTTCGGCTATCCGGCCTGTCCGAATCTGGCGGACCAGGAGCAGTTGTTGACTCTGCTGGACGCCGGCCGCATCGGCATCGAGATGTCCGACGAGCACCAGCTTCATCCGGAGCAGAGCACGTCGGCCATCGTGCTGCACCACCCGCGGGCGAAGTACTTCAGCGTGTGACGAGGCGAAGCCTCCGCCGCCGAGTTACGATGGTGGCGGAGGCACCTTGCCGAGATCCAAGGGGCGCGGGCGGAAGTGGTGGCGTACCTGAAGCTTGGCTCCTGAGGGCTAAACCCGTTCCCAAAGGGCCGGGGCTTCGCTTATCCTTGGCCGCATGAGCCAGCCAACCCCCACGATCAGTCCGCTGGACCTGCACCGCGAGACGGTGCGTCCGGAATGGATCGACTACAACGGCCACATGAACGTGGCCTATTACCTGCTGGCGTTCGATCACGCGACCGACGCGCTGCTCGACCATTTCGGGATCGGGAAGGCCTACGCGGAGGGCGAGGGGCGGTCGATGTTCGTGGTCGAGGCGCACCTGACCTACGCCCGCGAGGTGACGGAGGGGGACGGGCTGCGCTTCTCCTCGCGCATTCTCGGGGCCGACGGCAAGCGGCTGCACCTGTTCCATGAGATGCGCCACGAGGAGGACGGCTTCCTGGCGGCGACGGCGGAGTTCATGCTGGTCCATGTGGATCTGGCGGAACGCCGCGCCATTCCCTTCTCGGCGGAGACATCCGCGCTTGTCGCCGCCCTTGCCGCGGAGCACGCCCGGTTGCCGATTCCACCGCAGGCGGGCCGTTTCGTCGGCGTCCGCCCGGGCAATCCGCTCCGCGCGGAGACGCCGCAGGCAAAAACGTCCTAATCGGACCGCTTTACCGTTTGGCAATTGCCGCCTGCCAACCTATGTCTTGGCGCATGAAGACGACAATTTTCGCCGCCTTCGCGGTTTTTACCATTCTGTTCACCACGGGCGCAGCGCTGGCCGACTGCACCGACCCAGCCCAATCAAAGGTGAATTGGCGCCGCTGCTATTTCGATGGCCGCGACCTGACCGGGGCCAACCTGTCGAACGCGATGCTGCGCGACGCCACCTTCCAGCGCGCCACGCTGAAGGACGCCGACCTGTCGAACGCCGACGGCTATCGGGCCAAGTTCGTCAGCACCTCCATGCCGGGGGTGAAGTTGGACGGCGCCCGCCTGATCGAGGCGGACTTCACCCGCGCCGACCTGACCGGCGCGTCGCTGAAGGAGGCCGACCTGCGCAACGCCAATCTGGTGAGCGCCACCCTGACGAAGGCCGACTTCACCGGCGCCAAGATGGGAGGCGCCGACCTTCGCCACGCCGACCTGTCGGGGGCGACCTGGATCGACGGGAAGCATGTCTGCGCCGAGAAATCGGTGGGGCAGTGCAATTGACGCAGCCGGCGGATGCTGGGCCTGTTGATCCACCGGCCGGATGACTGTCGCGCAAGTATCGGGATTACGGATTAAAAGATAACATCCCGAGAGGAAAGTCGCTTGCCCACCACTTCCGCGGCGCGCTAGGTTTTCGCCCTGGCGCATCGGCGGAAAGGCATTGGGTATGGCGGGCACGGACGATTTTCAAAGGGCTCGCGACTTCGCATCCCGTGCCATGGACCGCATGCTCGCCGAACGGCTGGCACCGAACCCGGAAAACTTCACGCTCTGGTACGCTTACTTCGGCGGACAGCTTCCGGATCTGACGCGCGCCATCGACATCGCCCAGCGCGGCGGCTCCACCCTGTCGCAGTCCCATTGCGACGAGCTGTTCAAGCGATTCTTCACCCTCGACGCCGAGGCGCAGGCGATCCGCGAAACGTCGGAGCGGGCGCGCCACGCGCTGGGCCGCATCCTGGACCAGCTCGGCACCGTGGGGTCGGAGACGGACCGTTACGGCCAGACGCTTGCCGGCTTCCAGGGGGAGCTGGACCAGCCGCTGTCGGTGGAGGAACTGCGCGCCATGGTCGCCGCCGTCGCCGCGGAGACCACCGCCATCGTCGACCGGCAGGCGCGCTTGCAGAATCACCTGCTCGAATCGAGCCAGCAGCTGGCGGAATTGCGGGTCGTGCTCGACTCCGCCCGGCGCGAGGCGCTGACCGACGGGCTGACCGGGATCGCCAACCGCCGGGCCTTCGACCAGACGCTGTCCGCCGCCATGGAAAGCGCCTCGCAGGACGGCTCGCCGCTGACGCTGCTGATGGTGGACATCGACCATTTCAAGCGCTTCAACGATACGCACGGCCATCTGGTGGGCGACCATGTGCTGAAGCTGGTCGCCAAGGTGCTGACCGAGGGCATCAAGGGCCGCGACACGGCGGCGCGCTATGGCGGCGAGGAGTTCGCCGTCGTCCTGCCGCAGACCGGGCTGGCCAACGCGGTCACGCTGGCCGACCAGCTGCGCCTGTCCGTGGGGTCGCGGCAGATCGTGAACCGGGCGCGCAACGCCTCCTACGGCTCGGTGACGCTGTCCATCGGCGTCGCGGCGTTCCGGCAGGGCGAGGACCTGATGACCTTTCTGCACCGCGCCGACGAGGCGCTCTACGCCGCCAAGCGCGCCGGCCGCAATCAGGTCTGCGCCGAGACGGCGGCCGGTTAACCCCCGGCCAGCCGCCGGATCACCGCGTCGGTCTCGTCGGCGAGGCGCTTCATGAGATCGGCCGCCGACTGCCGGCGGGCCATGCGCACGCCCTGGCCGGCCCACAGCGACAGGAACTCCGCCCGGCCCTGCCGCGCGGCGGCGGTGCGCATCGGGCGGGTCAGGGTGTTCTGAAGCGGGAAGGGCAGGATCGTCTCGTCCGCCACCTCGACCATGAAGCGGTTGACGATGCCGCGCGCCGGCCGGCCGGAGAAGGCGCGGGTGACGCGCGTCTCGTGCTCGCGGGCGTTCAGGATGGCCTGCTTGTAGACGTCCGGAACGCCGGCTTCGTCGCAGGTCAGGAAGGCGGTGCCCATCTGCACGCCGCTGGCGCCGAGCGCCAGGGCCGCCGCGATGCCGCGCCCGTCCATGATGCCGCCGGACGCCACCACGGGCAGCCGCACCGCGTCCACGACCTGCGGGACCAGAGCCATGGTGCCGACGAGGCTGGCGCCGGAAGCAACGGCCTCAAGATTGCCGTCGAAGGTGCCGCGATGGCCGCCGGCCTCGGCGCCCTGCGCGGTGATGGCGTCCATGCCCGCCCGCTCCAGCGCCACCGCCTCGTCCACCGTCGTCGCCGTGCCGATCAGCAGCATGCCGCGCGCCTTGATGGCGGCCAGCGCGTCGGGCGAGGGCATGCCGAAGGTGAAGCTGAAGGCCGCCGCGCCGCTGTCCAGCCCGGCGGCGAGCTGGTCGGCGAAAACGTCGGCGCCCAGGGCGGGCGCTGCGGGCGCCGGCAGGCCGAGTTCGGCGTGGTAGCCCGCCACGCGGTCCACCGCCGGGGCCGGATCCGCGGGCGGAGCCGGAGGGGGCAGCGGAGCGAACAGGTTGATGCCGAAGGGTTTGGACGTGCGGGCGCGGATGGCCTGCGCGCGCTCGGCGATCTGCGCGGGGGTCAGGTAGGCCGCCCCGATGAAGCCGATGCCGCCGGCCTCGCTGACGGCCGCCACCAGCTCCGCCGTGTCGCCCCCGCCCGCCATCGGCGCCTGCACGATGGGGTGGGTCAGGCCCAGCCGCTGCGTCAGGGTGGTTTGAACCGGCATGGGGGCCTCTCTCCGCGATGATCGTCGTTTCGGGAGAGAGGCTAGGCCGGTTGGGCTATCGTGAAAAACGAATTGTTGTGATGGTGGCGTTCACTTTGGGTGATGGCAAAATCCTCATGCCGCCTTCAACCACACCGCCGTGTCGTGGAAGGCCGCACCGCCGCCCGGCGGGACCGGCTCGGCGGAGGTCAGGGTGTTGATGCCCAGGCCCTCCACGAAGGCGGTGTTCGGCCAGATGCCTTCCACGATCACCACGCCGCGCGGCACGCCGGTGAAGGGCTTGGCGTGGACGACCACGCTGCCCTGGGCGTTGCCGACACGGACCGCGTCGCCGTCGGCCAGGGCCAGGGCGGCGGCGTCCTCCGGGTGGATCAGGGCGGAGGGGCGGCCTTCGCGGCGCTGGGCGGTCACCGTTTCCGTGAAGCTGGAGTTCAGGAACTGCCGCGCCGGGGCGGTGACGAGGCGGAAGGGATGCTCCGCGTCGGTTGGGCGGCCGGGAGTCATGTGGTCCGGCAGATCCGGCAGGACGTCCGTGCCGTAGGGGCCGAGCGCCGCCCAGTCCGGCGCGAAGCGGAAACGCCCGTCCGGGAAGGCGAAGCCGTTCAGGAAGTGGGAGGTCTCGAAATCCGGCTGGGCGTCGATCCAGCGCTGTTCCGTCAGGGTGGCGGCGTCGCCGAGGCCCGACGCCTTCAGCATGGCGTCGATGATCTCAACCGCGGTCATGCCGAAGCCGGGATGCTCCGCGCCGACGCGCCGCGCGAGTTCGGAGATGACCCAGTGGTTCTCGCGCGCCTGGTGCTGCGGCTCGATCACCTTGCGGCCGACCAGGATGTGCATCTGGCCGCCGCCGCGGTAGATGTCGTCGTGCTCCAGGAAGGTGGTGGCGGGGAGGACGAGGTCGGCCAGCCGCGCCGTGTCGGTCATGAACTGCTCGTGCACCGCGACGAACAGATCCTCGCGCAGGAAGCCCCGGCGCACGCGGGCGCTGTCGGGGCAGATCACCGCCGGGTTGGTGTTCTGGATCAGCATCGCCGTCACCGGCGGGCCGCTTGTGATGTCGGCGCCCGTCAGCACCGCGCCGATCCGCGACTGGTCGAAGCCGCGCACCGAGGTGTCGAGCCGGTCCAGCCCTTCCGACAGCGTGCGGTCAAGCCGGTAGATGCCCGACGAGCAGTAGAGCGCGCCGCCGCCCCGGTGCATCCAGGCGCCGGTGACCACGGGCAGGCAGGACACCGCGTGCATCTGCGCCGCCCCGTTGTGGGCGCGCGTCAGCCCGTAGCCGAGCCGCAGGTAGCTGCGCTTGGTCGCCCCGAACAGCCGGGCGAAGCCGACGATCTCCTCCACCGTAAGGCCGGTGATGGCGGCGGCCCATTCCGGTGTGCGGGTGGCGAGATGCTCCTCCAGCCGCTCCACATCGGCGGCGTGGCGCGCGAGGTAGGCGCGGTCGGCGAAACCTTCCTTGAACAGGACGTGCATCACCGCGCAGGCCAGCGCGCCGTCGGTGCCGGGGCGCAGCATCAGGTGCAGGTCCGACACCTCCGCCGTGCCGGTGCGGTACGGGTCGATGGTGACCAGCTTCGCCCCGCGCGCCTTGCGGGCGCGGCTGACGTGGGTCATCACGTTGACCTGGGTCGCCACCGGGTTGCCGCCCCAGTTCACGATCAGGTCGCTGTCCGCCATCTCGCGCGGGTCGGCGCCGCGGATGTCGCCGTAGCCCGCCAGCCAGCCCATGTTGGCCGGCGTGTCGCAGACGGTGCTGATCTGGCGCGAATAGCCCTTGGCGTGGCGCAGACGCTGGATCGCCCCGCGCTGCACGAGGCCCATGGTGCCGGCGTAGTGGTAGGGCCAGACGGCCTCCGGCCCGTGGGCCTTCTCCGCCGCCAGGAAGGCGTCGGCGATGCGGTCCAGCGCCTCGTCCCAGCCGATCTCCCGCCACTGGCCGGAGCCCTTGGGGCCGGTGCGCAGCAGCGGGG
>JAEZPL010000130.1 GCA_023413605.1 Pseudomonadota bacterium | reverse complement strand
CCCCGGCGCCCATCCCGGTCAGCCGGTCCACCAGATCGGCGAAGCGGCGGCGCGGCCACGGCCAGCGCCCCAGCGCCGCCACCGAGGCATCGTCGGCCAGCAGGATCAGCACCTCGCCGCTGACCGGCCGGGCACCGCGCTGGAGAAAGCGCCCGTCGAGGGTCAAGGCCTCCAGCCGCGCCGGCCATCCGGCGTCACCGGACAGCGCCTGAAGCACGACCAGGACGGCGGTGACGGCAAGCCCGATCCTCATCGCGGCATCACCGGAGACGTTGCTCAAAGTTTCTGGGGCTCAGGGCATCTTGGTGGCTGCCATCGCCCGCGCCATCCGCGCCTCGCCCCAGGGTTTCGCTGGCTGCGGTGCGGCGCCCGGCGCCACGTCGGTTCCCTGCCCCGGATTCAGTTCCACCGGGTCGCCGCCGCCGGGACCGGTCGGGCGCACCGACACGCGGCCGGACATCGCCACCACCGCCGTGCCTTCCCGCGTCACCTCGACGATCCATTCGGTGGAGCGCGCGGCGGCGACGGCGGTGGGGGTGCGCACTTCGAACCGCGACGCTCCCACCAGCTTTTCGGCGACCGCGCGGACGAAGCCCCCGGCGATGGCCAGAGCGGCGTCACGCGTGCCGGTGCCACCGGGTTGCTCGAACCGCTCCACCGTCATGGCCGCCAGTGAGCCGAGCGTGGCGAAGCTGCCGTCGATGAAGCGCACGCGCAGCCGGCCGGCCTCGCCGGTCCGCAGTTCGTCGCCGGGTTCGACGCCCATGCCGTCGCGCACGGGCATGGTGGTGCCCGCGCGCACCAGTTCCGCCGTGCCGACGACGGTCTGCACCTCACCCACCGTTTCGGCCCGCACCGGTCCGGCGGTTGCCACCGCCGCCCCCAGCGTGATGCCGAACAGGATGGTGGAGATCGACCGGTTGCGGCTCATCGAAGGCCTCCCCCGAGGTGGCTGCGTCCTGGCGCTGCACCGATAAGAATGCACCGTTCCGCGCCGCCGCGGCCGGTGCGGGCGGGTTACCGCCGGGGGAGATGTGCGCTGCGGCGAAGACGCGCGGCCTATATGCCGTCGAACAGCAACTGCTGGGACGGCTTCTTCTTCGCCGGCTTTTTCTTCTTTTCCGGCTTTGGCTCGCTTGCCGGCGCGTCGGTGGTTTGCGGCACGGGGGGCGGAAGTTCGGCGGTCTGGACTTGTGGAGCCCGCGGCTCCAGCGGCGCATCGACAGACGGTGAGTCGATCACAGGGGCTTCGGTTACCGGAGCCGCGGTCACTGGGGTCTCGGCCACTGGGGTCTCGGCCAGCGGAGTTTCACCCCCCACTGCTTCGGCCACCGTCGTTCCCTCCGGGGAGGTTTCCCCCGGAGCGGCAGCAACAGGCGCCGCCTCGGCCTTGGCCTTCTTCCTGCTCTTGCCGGCCTTCGCCTCGCGGGGCTCGAACCCGACACCTTCCCTGGCGCGCTCCTTGGCCTTGTCGCGGGAGATGGCTTCCGGTGCGTTCGGGTCGCCGTCCAGCCACTTGCCGCGCTTGATGACCTCGTTCACCCGGCCCTGGTTGATGCCCAACTGGAAAGCGATCTCCTGCTGGGTCATGTCGGTGGTCTGGTGGAGGTGCAGGATCTCGGCCGCCAGTTCGGGCGTCATCTTCCGCCCGGTCAGGCGCCGGGCCGGCCGGATCGAGCGGGTCGCCCGGTCGCGGTCACGAAGCTTGTCCAGGATCTCCAGGGCCTCGGTGTTGCCCGCGGCCCGCAAGGCCTCCTCGAATTCCTTCAAGGTCGTCACGCGATCCTCCTGTCCCCTTCACGACAGACCACCCCGTCGGGCCGCCCGGTCGCCACTATGCCACGGTTGCCACTATTTAGGTCCACAAGCGGCGATTGAAAGCACCAAGGTGGCTGGCCGAACGGCGATGCGGTGGCGGAACATCCGCTCTCAGGCATCCATTCTCAAGGCACCCCGATCGGAGCCCCCGCCATCAGGGAACGACAGGCCATCCGGTCCGCGTCCATCCCATGGAAACGGTGTGCCTGACGTCTTGGCGGGAGCGTGAGAGCCGGTGCGGCTGGTGGATGGAGGACAGGTTCATCAAACGGCCGTGGCAGCTGATGAGTCGTCACCCCTATTTTTCTGTCCTGACAAGGACTTGAGGGGAGAGTGGTGCGCCCGGCGGGATTCGAACCCACGGCCCCAGGATTAGGAATCCTGTGCTCTATCCTGCTGAGCTACGGACGCGCCCGGCGCCGCTTATAGCACGGTTTGCGCGGAGGTTCAGCGCCAAATCTGGTAACATGGCCGTACCGAAAAGGTCACCGCCGCGGCGGCGTCGCACACGGGCCGGTGGAAGGAATCCGCTGGGCTTGGCAACGCCGCTGCGTATACTGCGCCGATGGCACGCATGCTGTACCTTCGCGACATCGAGGTCGATGTGCACGTCCGTTGCCGCGCCTGCGGACACGAGGGCGTGCTGCCGCGCGCCGACATGCATCGGCGGTTCGGCCCCAATTATCCGGTTCTGTCCATAGCGCCGCACTACCGCTGTTCGAGGTGCGATTCGCGCGATACGGAAAGCCGCCCGGCACCCCCGCCCCTCTCGCTGGTCGGCGGCACGGAGATCGACGCGCCCGACGCGCCGCCGTCCTTCGCCGGGCCGCTGGCGGCGCTGCAAGGACTGCTCGACGCCGTGCGCGGCCACGGCGACGGCGACGAAGCGCTCCCAGCCTCGCGGCAACCCGCCTTCCGGGATTCCACCGCCAACGGGCCGGTCAACGAGGATTGGGCACCGTCGCCCCCCCGCGACGAAAGCGAACCGGAACGGCCCAGGCCGCGCCCGTTGCGGCTGGACGAACTCGCCGCCGATGGTCCCGCCATGCCGGAGGCTGGGCGCCGCCCCCTGTGGGAACCCATCTCGCTCGCCGACATGGCTGGGCATTCCGATGAGGAATCGAAGGACGAGGAACCGGCGGGTGAGGATGCGCCTCCACATACCGGTGCCGGCGATTCGCGGGATGAGGATGCGGACGATGACCTCTCCCCGTTGGAGCGCACCATCGCGGCGCTCCGCACCATGGTCGATGCCGACGGCATGGCGGAGGCGAAACCGGCTGCGCACCCGGTCCTGGACGACGACAAGCCACAGCGCGACAAGGCCGAGGACAACGAGCCTGAGGACGACGAACTCCCGGCCGCCTTTTCGGTCAACGCGCTGGTCCGCAGGGATTTCGACGACGATGAGGATGAGGATCTGGAGGAAGATGAGCGGGACGACGAGTTCCTGAACGACATCGACTTCGGGAATTTCCGCGACAGTCAGTTCGACGACGGGCGCACCGACAACAGAATCGGAGACGGCGAAAAGACTGACGATGAGGCTGACGGGGAACCGTCGGAGGACGAGATCGTCGCCTTCGCCATTCGCGACCCGGACCAGGCGCCGCCCCGGCGCGAACGTGCCCCCGCGCAGGAGCAGCCACTCGACAAGACCATCGCGGCGCTCCGCGACATGGTTCGGGAGGCCGCCGCCGATCCCGACGACTCCCCGAACGATGACCCGGTCGTGATGCGCGTGGCCCGTTCCCGCACACCCGTCTCCGCGCCCGATCTGGAGCAGGACGTCGAACCGGTCCGGGATCTGCCTGTTCGGGATCGGGCGGTTCTGGATCCGGAGCCCGATCCCGACGACGACCCCGACGCGCTCACGCTTTCTGATGAGATCACCGCGGACCAGCCCGTCGAAGACGACGGGGAGGACGAGGACGACGCGCCCAAGCTCCGGAAATCCGCCCAGGAACTGGAGATGGAAGAGGCATTGCGGGCCTTGCGCGCGCTGGTCGAGCAGGAGGATGACGAGGACGGCGACCGGCGGGACAGCAACCGGCCGGACAGCGGCAGGCAGAATGGCGGCAGGCAGGATGGCAACTGGCAGGACGACGAGTCGGAGGAGCCCGCCCCCGCTCCGGCCCGCCCCGGCCGTCCGGCCGCGGCCCCGCCGTTCGATGAGGACGACGGGCTTCCAACCATGCGGAAGCTGACCGGCGTCGTCCCGCCCACCCAAAGCCGGGCTTGGGACCTGGATCAAGTCTCGGACCAGAACGTGGACAAGGATCCGGGCGGCGAGGACGAGCCGTTCAATCTGGTCGGCAAACTGGTGCGGGAGGCGGAAAAATCCGGCGCCACGGTGTATATCGAACCGAAGGCCGCCGGCCCCGGAACGCCCGATTCCCAACCGCCTGCCGCCAAGACGGCCAAGGGCGAGCCCAGTTCGCTCGACAAGACCATCGCCGCCCTGCGCAGTATGCTGGAACTGGATGGAAAGCGCGGCCGCTGACGCCACGCCTCCCATCCTTCAAACCAACCCGCTTCCGTCGTTGCCCGTTGTCGGCCTTAACTGTTGTCGGCCTTAACTGTTATCGGCCTTAACTGTTATCGGCCAGCACCGTGCCGGCCAGATAGAGCGACCCGCAAATCAGCACGCGGGCCGGTTCCTGCACGCGGGCGGTCAGGGCGGCCAGCGCGTCGGCCACGCCGGCAGCGGGGGCCGTGTCGGCGATGCCGCAGGCGCGCGTCGCGGCAGCGGTGTCCGCGGCCGGCAGCGAGGCCTCCTCACCCGGAATGGCGACGGTGCGCGCCGCCGTGATGAAGGGCGCCAGGAGTTCCACGAACTCCCGCGGCTCCTTGCTCGCCAGCATGCCGTAGATCAGCAGCAGCGGCCGGCCCGGTTCCTCGCGCGCCCAGGCTTCCGCCTGCGCGGCCAGCACCTCACCCGCCGAGTCGTTGTGGCCGCCATCCAGCCACAAATCCCAGCCCGGCGGTAGGCTCCCGGCCAGCGGGCCGCGGGTCAGCCGTTGCAGGCGGGCCGGCCATTCCACGGCGGCCAGCCCGCGGCGCACCGCGTCGTCGTCCACCGTCACCGGCAGCAGGTCCAGGCAGGCCAGCGCCAGCCCGGCGTTCGTGAACTGGTGCGCGCCGGCCAGCCCCGGCGGCGGCAAATCGATGCGGCGCTTGGCGCTTTCGAAGCGGAACCCGGTACCGGTCGGCGTCACGCGCCAGTCCTGGACCGGCGCCCCGACGGCGGCTGCGCGGGACAGCAGGGTGCGCGCGGCTTCCTCCGCCGGCTGCGGGGCCAGCACGGCGGGAACGTCCGGCTTGAAAATGCCGGCCTTCTCACCGGCGATGGCCTCCAGCGTGTCGCCCAGGAATTGGCGGTGGTCGTAGGACACGCGCGTGATCGCCGTCACCGCCGGGCGGTCCACCACGTTGGTGGCGTCCAGCCGCCCGCCCAGCCCCGTTTCCAGCAGGACCACGTCGGCCGGCACCCGCGAGAAGGCGAGGAAGGCGGCGGCGGTGGTCACTTCGAAGAAGGTGATGGGGGCGCCGTCGTTGGCCTCCTCGCATTCCTCCAGCAGGGCGGCCAGCCGGTCGTCGTCGATAAGGCGACCGGCAAGCCGGATGCGCTCGTGAAAGCGCACGAGGTGCGGCGAGGTGTAGACGTGCACGCGGTACCCGGCCGCCTCCAGCATGGCGCGCAGAAAGGCGACCGTGGACCCCTTGCCGTTGGTCCCGGCCACATGAACCACCGGCGGCAGCCGGCGCTCCGGATGGCCCAGCGCCGCCAGCAGGCGGTGCATGCGGTCCAACGACAGGTCGATGACCTTGGGGTGCAGCCCCTTCAGACGGTCGAGCACCGGGTCGGCGCGCGACTCGTCGCAAATGGTCACCACGGACACGACGCTTCCTCCCGGCCTCAGGCCCGCTGCTCGGCGCCGGCCTGCGCCGGGGTCGCGTCGGATGCCTCGGCCTGCACCCGCGTCTCGTCGTTGGCCTGGGCGGGGGCCTGCTCCGCCGATCCGGCCTCGGTCGTCGCCAGCACCGGCTGCTGCAGCAGGGCCAGGACGCGGGCCAGCGTCGGGCGCAGGTCGCGGCGATGGACGACCATGTCCACCATGCCGTGCTCCATCAGGTACTCGGAGCGCTGGAAGCCCTCCGGCAGGGTCTCGCGGATCGTGCTCTCGATCACGCGGGCGCCGGCGAAGCCGATCTGCGCGCCCTTTTCGGCGATGTGGATGTCGCCGATCATCGCGAAGGACGCGGTGACGCCGCCCGTGGTCGGGTCGGTCAGCACGACGATGTAGGGCAGGCCCGCTTCCTTGACCATTTCCACCGCGATGGTGGTGCGCGGCATCTGCATCAGCGACAGGATGCCTTCCTGCATGCGCGCGCCGCCCGATGCCGGAACGACGATCAGCGCGGCGTTCTGCGCGATGGCCGTGCGGGCGGCGGTCAGCAGCCCCTCGCCCACCGCGATGCCCATCGAGCCGCCCATGAAGCCGAAGTCGAAGGCCGCGACCACCGCCGGCTGCCCGCCGATCAGGCCGGAACCGACGACGATGGCGTCGTGGCGGCCGGTCTTCGACTGCGCTTCCTTCAGGCGGTCGGTGTAGCGCTTCTGGTCGCGGAACTTCAGCGGGTCGACCACCGACTTCGGCAGTTCCACCGACTGGTAGTCGCCGCCGTCGAACATGGAGGACAGGCGCTTGATCGGGTCCAGCCGCATGTGGAAGCCACAGTGCTGGCACACGCTCAGGTTCTCTTCCAGGTCACGGTGGAAGAGCATCGCCTCGCAGCTCGGGCACTTGTGCCAGAGGTTGTCCGGAACCTCCTTGCGGGCGTACAGGGCGCGGATCTTGGGGCGGACGTAGTTGGTAAGCCAGTTCATCGAAGTCTTTCCTGAATTCCCGCTCGCCGGTTTTCCGTTCAGGCGCGCGCCCGGCGCACGCCGGCCGACAGTTCACGGACGAAGCCCAGCACGTCCTCCACCAGACCCGGACGGGCCGTGCCGGCGGCGTCGATCCCGCCGGCGATGCGCGTGACGATGGCGGAGCCCACCACCGCCGCGTCGGCGACGCGGGCGACGTCGGCGGCCTGGTCCGGCGTCTTGATGCCGAATCCGACGGCCACCGGCAGGTCGGTGTGGCGCTTCAGCCGGGCCACGGCATCGCCCACGGCGGCGTGGTCGGCGCTGGCCGTGCCGGTGATGCCGGCGATGGACACGTAATAGACGAAGCCCGAGGTGTTCTGGAGCACCGTCGGCAGGCGCTTGTCATCGGTGGTCGGCGTCGCCAGACGGATGAAGTTCACGCCGGCCTTCAGCGCCGGAATGCACAGCTCCTCGTCCTCTTCCGGCGGCAGGTCCACGATGATCAGCCCGTCCACCCCGGCCTCCACGGCGTCGGCCAGGAAACGGTCGACGCCGTAGGCGTGGATGGGGTTGTAATAGCCCATCAGGATGATCGGCGTGTCCGCGTCCGTCCGGCGGAAGCCGCGCACGAGGTCCAGCGTCTTGCGCGCCGTGGTGCCGGCGTGCAGCGCGCGCAGGCTGGCCGCCTGGATCGCCGGGCCGTCGGCCATCGGGTCGCTGAAGGGCGGGCCCAGCTCGATCAGGTCGGCGCCGGCCGCCGGCAGGCCGTCCAGCACGGCGCGGCAGGTCTCCAGATCCGGGTCGCCCGCGGTGATGAAGGTGACGAGACCGGCGCGCCCCTCCGCCTTCAGGGCGGCGAAGCGCCTGGCGATGCGGCCCCGATCCTTGGCTTGATTTTGGCCCTGCTCGGTGCTCACAGCTTCACTCCCAGGTGCTCGGCGACGGAGAAGATGTCCTTGTCGCCGCGGCCCGACAGGCACAGCACCATCAGGTGGTCCTTGGGCAGTTTCGGGGCGCGCTTCACGATCTCCGCCAGCGCGTGCGCGGATTCCAGCGCCGGGATGATGCCCTCGGTGCGGGCGCAGAGCTGGAAGGCGTCCAGCGTCTCCTTGTCGGTGGCCGACACATACTCGACCCGGCCGACGTCGTGCAGCCACGCGTGCTCCGGCCCGACGCCCGGATAGTCCAGGCCGGCGGAGATCGAATGACCCTCCAGGATCTGCCCGTCCTCGTCCTGAAGCAGGTAGGTGCGGTTGCCGTGCAGCACGCCGGGGCGCCCGCCGGTGATGGAGGCAGCGTGCTCCAGCGGCCCCTTCTCGATGCCATGGCCGGCGGCCTCGACCGCGACCATGCGGACGGTCGGATCGTCCAGGAACGGGTGGAACAGGCCGATGGCGTTGGATCCGCCGCCGACGCAGGCGACCAGCGTGTCGGGCAGGCGGCCTTCCAGCTCCTGCATCTGGGTGCGCACCTCGTCGCCGATCACCGACTGGAAGTCGCGGACCATGGCGGGATACGGGTGCGGGCCGGCGGCCGTGCCGATCAGGTAGTAGGTGTCCTCGACGTTGGTGACCCAGTCGCGCAGCGCCTCGTTCATCGCGTCCTTCAGCGTCTTGGCGCCGGAGGTGACGGGAACGACCTCCGCCCCCAGCAGCTTCATGCGGAAGACGTTCGGCTGCTGCCGGGC
>JAEZPL010000112.1 GCA_023413605.1 Pseudomonadota bacterium | reverse complement strand
TCGGCTGCCGCCGCTCCGGCGGCGGGCAAGGCGGCGCCGGGGACGGGCGGCCCGGACAACACGGTCATGGCGGACGCCGTCTCGGCCCTCGTCAACCTCGGCTACGGCCGGTCGGAAGCGTTCGGCGCCGTCGTGGCCGCCGGGCGCAAGCTGGGTGACGGGGCCGGCGTGTCGGAGCTGATTCGCCACGGCCTTAAGGAATTGAGCCAATGACGGCCGATCAGAACGGCAACAACTCAGACCGGCTGGTGCAGCCCGGTCAGGGTGCCGGCGATTCCGGCGAATCCTCGATCCGCCCGCTGTCCCTCGCCGAGTTCATCGGCCAGCGGCAGGCGCGCGAGAATCTGTCGATCTTCATCCAGGCGGCGCGGTCGCGCGGCGAGGCGCTGGACCATGTGCTTCTGTTCGGCCCGCCGGGCCTGGGCAAGACGACCCTGGCGCAGATCGTGTCGCGCGAACTGGGCGTGGGCTTCCGCGCGACCTCCGGCCCGGTCATCGCGCGGGCGGGCGACTTGGCCGCGCTGCTGACCAACCTCCAGCCGCACGACGTGCTGTTCATCGACGAGATTCACCGCCTCAATCCTGCCGTGGAAGAGGTGCTGTATCCGGCGATGGAGGATTTCCAGCTCGACCTCATCATCGGCGAAGGCCCGTCGGCCCGGTCGATCCGCATCGACCTGCCGCCCTTCACGCTGGTCGGCGCGACGACGCGTTCCGGCCTGATCACGCGCCCCTTGCGCGAACGCTTCGGCATCCCGGTTCGGCTGCAATTCTATGAACCGGACGAGTTGGAGCTGATCGTGCGCCGCGCCGCCGGAGTGCTGGGCATGGGCATCACGCCGCAAGGCGCGCGGGAGATCGCCAACCGGTCGCGTGGAACCCCGCGCGTGGCCGGCCGGCTGCTGCGCCGCGTGCGCGACTTTGCCGCGGTGGCCGGCGTGCCGGAGGTGGACGCCCGCGTTGCCGACGCCGCCCTGACCCGGCTGGAGGTCGACCGCCTCGGCCTCGACAGCATGGACCGGCGCTACCTGGGCATCATCGCCAACAACTACAACGGCGGCCCGGTCGGCGTGGAAACGCTTGGCGCGGCCCTCGGCGAACAGCGCGACGTGCTGGAGGAGGTGGTCGAGCCCTACCTGATCCAGCAGGGTTTCCTGCAGCGCACGCCGCGCGGCCGCATGCTGACCGACCAGGGCTTCCGCTATCTGGGGCTGAACCCGCCGACGCAGCCCACGCGGCAGTTCGACCTTCTGGACAAGCTGTCCGATCCCGATCCGGGGGAGGGCGACGATGCGTGACGCGCCCCACACGGACGGTATGAATCTGTCGGGCTGGTTTGACGAGAACGCGCAGCACCGTTTCCCCCTGCGGGTCTACTACGAGGACACGGACGCGGGCGGCATCGTCTACCACTCCAACTATCTTTGCTTCGCCGAGCGGGCGCGCACCGAAATGCTTCGGCTGGTCGGCTTCACCAACGCCGGCCTGATGGCAAGCGATGGTGTGTCATTTGCGGTACGACGGGCGGAGATCGATTTTGTCGCTCCCGCCAAGCTGGAGGATACGCTTGAAGTGGTGACGCGAATCACCGATACCGGCGGTGCCTCCTTCGCAGTTGCACAAAATGTCCGCCGCGACGGCCGAGACCTCGCGCGGGTGGCGGTGCAGTTGGCAATGATCAACCGGGCCGGACGTCCCGCGCGCCTGCCGGTGCCGGTCCGCGAGGCGCTCAACGAACTGTACTCAAGGCAGAAGCGAGACTGACAGCGATGGAGAACGCTCTAAACTCCGCCCAGGTGGTCGGGGCCGCGGCAAAGGTCCACGATCTCACGATGTGGGGCCTGTTCTGGCAGGCCGACCTGATCGTCAAGGTCGTTATGCTGATGCTGTTCGTCGCCTCGGTGTGGTGCTGGGCCATCATCATCGAGAAGCTGCTGCGCATCCGCCGCCTGAACGCCCAGGCGGACGCCTTCGAGGAGAGCTTCTGGTCGGGCGGGTCGCTGGATGCGCTGTACGACCGCATCGGCCAGAACCCCGCGGATCCGATGTCGGCGACCTTCGCCGCCGGCATGCGCGAATGGCGCCACGCCGCCGACCGCGGCATCGGCTCCATGAAGGGCTCGCTCCAGCAGCGGGTCGAGCGCGTCATGTCGGTCACCATCGGCCGCGAGATGATGCGGGCCGAGCGCTACATGACCTTCCTCGCCTCGGTCGGCTCGACGGCGCCGTTCATCGGCCTGTTCGGCACGGTGTGGGGCATCATGAACTCCTTCACCTCGATCGCCGCGTCGGGCAACACCAGCCTCGCCGTCGTGGCGCCGGGCATCGCGGAAGCGCTGTTCGCCACCGCGCTGGGCCTTGTGGCCGCCATCCCGGCGGTGATCTCGTACAACAAGATCTCCACCGATCTCGGCCGCTACGCGGACCGCCTGGACACCTTCGCGGGCGAGTTCTCGGCGATCCTGTCCCGCCACCTCGAGGAGCGGGGAGCCGCCTGAGATGGGAGCCCAGCTCGCAGGCAAGGGCGGCCACGGACGCGGCAAGCGCCGCAGTTACCGGGCGATGTCCGAGATCAACATGACGCCGTTCATCGACGTCATGCTGGTGCTGCTGATCGTCTTCATGGTGGCGGCGCCCATGCTGACCGTCGGCGTGCCGGTCGATCTGCCGAAGACCAACGCGGCGCCTCTGGAGGCGCAGAAGGATCCGCTGTTCGTCACCGTGCAGTCGGACGGGCGCGTCTTCGTGCAGGAGACGGCGGTGGAAATGACCAACATGGTCCCGCTGCTGATCGCCGTCACCAACAACAACCCCGAAGCCCGCATCCTGGTGCGCGGCGACGCGAAGATCGCCTACGGCAAGATGCTGGAGGTCATGGGCACCATGAGCGCCGCCGGCTTCAAGAAGGTCGGTCTCGTCGCCGAGATGCCGAACGGCCCGACCGCGGCCGGACCGCGCGTCGGCGTCGGTGGTCCCACGCCCAAGCGCTGAGCCAAGGCCCGACCCATCATGCGCAAACCCCTGATCGCATCGGCAACGCTGCACGTCGCGCTGATCGCGCTGTTCGTGCTGGGCATGCCACCCAGCGATCGCAAGCTGGAGATGCCGGCGTCCATCCCGATCGAGATCGTGGACATGGGCGAGGTGACTCAGGCCGCGCGCGTCGACAAGGGCGAACCCAAGCCGCAACCGCCGAGGCCGCCGGTGCCGGACGCCAAGCCGACGCCGCCCGCCCCGCAGCCGCCGGAGCCGGTGAGCGAGGCGCCGCCGCCCTCCAAGCCCGAACCGCCCAAGCCCGAGCCGAAGGTCCCCGAACCGCCAAAGGTCACCCAGGCGCCGCCGCCCCCGCGTGAGCCGGCGGCGCCGCCCAAGCCGACTCCGCCCCCGCCGCCGCCCGATCCGGAACCCGCCCCGGTTCCGAAGCCGCCTGAGCCCAAGCCGGAGCCGAAGCCCCAGCCCCCCAAGCCGGAGCCGCCCAAACCGGAACCGCCCAAGCCCGAACCTCCGAAGCC
>JAEZPL010000098.1 GCA_023413605.1 Pseudomonadota bacterium | reverse complement strand
TCGCCGATCTGCGGACCATCGACCTTCCAGCCGGGGAACCGGTCACCAGCATCGCCCGCGCGCCCACGCGCTGGAGTTCCGGCAGCCGAACCGCTCCAAGGCCCGCACCGGAGCTTGTGGCCGCCGCGGTGCTTGAGGATGCGGCACCCCGCGAGATGGCGGTTCCCATCGCGCAGACCATCGGGCGCGCCGCCTACATCGCCGGCACCTTCGACACCAAGGCGAAGGAGCTGTTCTTCCTGAAGAACCGCATCGACAAGCTGGGGCTGAGCACCGTCACCGTGGACCTGTCCACCTCCGGCCGGCCGAGCCCCGCCGACGTCGGCCCGCAGGAGGTCGCGCGGCATCACCCCCGGGGAACGGCGGCGGTCTTCACCGGCGACCGCGGGTCGTCGGTCGCGGCGATGGCGGAGGCGTTCGAGCGCTTCATCCTGACGCGCCGCGACGTGGGCGGGCTGATCTCCGCCGGCGGATCGGGGGCGACGGCGCTCGCCACGCCGGCCATGCGGCGGCTGGCCGTGGGCCTGCCCAAGGTGATGGTCTCCACCGTCGCCAGCGGCGACGTGAAGGCCTACGTCGGGCCGTCGGACATCTGCATGATGCACTCCGTCACCGACGTGCAGGGCATCAACCGCATCTCCGAACAGGTGCTGTCCAACGCCGCCCACGCGCTGGCCGGCATGATCGCCCACCGCCCGCGCACCGTCATGGCCGACAAACCCGCCGTGGGCCTGACCATGTTCGGCGTGACGACCCCCTGCGTGCAGATGGTCCAGCGGGCGCTGGAGGAGCGCTACGACTGCCTGGTCTTCCACGCCACGGGCACCGGCGGTCAGTCGATGGAAAAGCTGGTGGACTCCCGCCTGCTGGCCGGCGTGATCGACGTGACGACGACGGAGGTCGCCGACCACGTCATGGGCGGCGTGATGAGCGCCGGGGAAGGGCGGCTTGACTCCATCATCCGCACCCGCGTGCCCTATGTCGGCTCCTGCGGGGCGCTGGACATGGTGAACTGGGGACCGATCGACACGGTGCCCGCCCAATACAAGGGCCGAAACCTCTACCGCCACAACCCGCAGGTGACGCTGATGCGCACCACGGCGGAGGAAAACGCCCGCATGGGCCGCTGGATCGGGGAGAAGCTGAACCGCATGGACGGCCCCGTGCGCTTCCTGATCCCGGAGGGCGGCGTGTCGCTGATCGACGCGCCCGGCAAGCCCTTCCACGACCCCGCCGCCGACGCCGCCCTGTTCCGCGCGCTGGAGGAAACGGTGCGGCCGAGCGTGAATCGAAAACTCGTCCGGTTGCCGCTGAACATCAACGATCCGGCCTTCGCGGAGGCCTTGGTGAAGGCGTTTGAAGAGGTGATGGGATGAGCGACGTCGCCGAACATCCCCTCTCCCCAGAGGGGAGAGGGAGTGAAAGCCAGGAGACCGACACATGCCCCGCATAGCCCGCCGGACCATCCTTGAAACCTTCCGCGCCAAGATCGCGCGGGGGGAACCCATCGTCGGCGGCGGGGCGGGCACCGGCCTGTCGGCCAAGTGCGAGGAAGCCGGGGGCATCGACCTGATCGTCATCTACAACTCCGGCCGCTACCGCATGGCCGGGCGCGGGTCGCTCGCCGGGCTGCTCGCCTACGGCAACGCCAACGAGATCGTGGTGGAGATGGCGCGGGAGGTGCTGCCGGTCGTAAAGCGCACGCCCGTGCTGGCCGGGGTGAACGGCACGGACCCCTTCATGATCCGCGACCATTTCCTGCGGAGTCTGGGCGATCTGGGCTTCTCCGGCGTGCAGAATTTCCCGACCGTGGGACTGATCGACGGCACCTTCCGCGCGAACCTGGAGGAGACCGGCATGGGCTATGGGCTGGAGGTGGACATGATCCGCGCCGCCCACGAGCTGGACCTGCTGACCACCCCCTATGTCTTCTCCGAAGGGGAGGCGGAGGCGATGGCCGGGGCCGGGGCCGACATCGTCGTCTGCCACATGGGCCTGACCACCGGCGGCAGCATCGGCGCGGAGACCGCGAAGACGCTGGAGCAATGCGCCGCGGACATCAACGCCTGGATCGCCGCCGCCAAACGCGTGCGCGGGGACGTGATCGCGCTGTGCCACGGCGGGCCGATCAGCATGCCGGAAGACGCGGCCTTCATCCTGGACCGGTGCCCGGAGTGCGACGGCTTCTACGGTGCCTCCAGCATGGAACGGCTGCCGGTGGAAACGGCGCTGACGGAGCAGACGCGGGCCTTCACGGCCATGACACGCAAGGCGCGCGCGTAACAGGGCGAGAGTAAAACAGGGAGGGACACCCATGTCCGGAGAAACGATCGGTGCGCTGATCGCCTGGTTGGTCGTCATCGCCATCGTCGTGGCGGTCGTGGCCTACTTCCTCTACTTCTTCTACCGCCGCTCCACGAAGGAGGTGAGCTTCGTGCGCACCGGCCTGGGCGGGCAGCGGGTGGTGGTCAACGGCGGCGCCATCGTGCTGCCGATCATCCACGACCTGACGCTGGTCAACATGTCCACCCTGCGGCTGGAGGTCCGCCGCGCGCGGGAACAGGCGCTGATCACCCGCGACCGCATGCGCGTGGACGTGATCGCCGAATTCTACGTCCGCGTCGCCCCGACGCCGGAGGCGATCTCCATCGCCGCCCAGACGCTGGGCTCCCGCACCATGAAGGCGGAAGGGCTGAAGGAGCTGGTGGAAGGCCGCTTCGTCGACGCGCTGCGCGCCGTCGCCGCCGAGATGAGCATGGAGGAGATGCACGTCAAACGCGGCGAGTATGTGAAGCGGGTCCGCGCCTCCGTCGCCGAGGGGCTGGAACTGAACGGGCTGGAGCTGGAAAGCGTGTCGCTGACCAGCCTGGACCAGACACCGATGGAATACTTCAACCCGTCCAACGCCTTCGACGCCGAGGGCCTGACCCGCCTGACGCAGGAGATCGAGCAGCGCAAGAAGGTCCGCAACGACATCGAGCAGGACACGGCCATCCAGATCCGCAACAAGAACCTGGAGGCCGAAAAGCTGATGCTGGAGATCGAGCGGGAATCCGAATACGCCCGCCTGTCGCAGGAACGCGAGTTGGAAATCCGCCGCGCCATGCAGCGCGCCGAACTGGCCCGCGAACGGGCCGAGCAGGACCGCACCGCCGAGGAAGCGCAACTGACCGCCCGCGAGCAGGTGGAGCGCATCCGCATCCAGACCGACCGCCGCCTGGAGGAGGAACGCATCACCCGCGAACGCGAGGTGCAGCGGCTGGAGGTGGAGCGGCGCAAGGCGCTGGAACTGGCCGAGCAGGAGCGCCAGATCGCCGTCGCCGAACAGTCCCGCGCCCAGTCGGAGGCCCTGGCCCGCGCGGAGGAGGCCCGCGCCCTGGCCGTCGCCGCGGAAGAACGGGTCTTCTCCGCCCGCGAGATCGAACAGGCCGAACGCCGCAAGCAGATCGAGCTGATCGCGGCAGCCCAGGACGCCCAGCGCGACGCCGTCCGCCTGCGCACCGAGGCGGAGGCCGAACGGCTGGCCGCCATGGACCGTGCCGAGGCCGCGCGCATCGCCGCCGACGCCGAGGCCGAGGCCGACAAGATCCGCGCGCTGGCCGCCCGCCTGCGCTACGAGATCGAGGCCGAGGGTACCCGCCAGATGAACGAGGCGCAGAACGTGCTGACGGCGGATTCCCGCGCCTCCGCCATGCGGCTGAAGCTGATCGACAAGCTGGAGGCGATCATCCGTGAAAGCGTCCGCCCCATGGAGCGGATCGAGGGCATCAAGATCCTGCACGTGGACGGGCTGGGCATGAACGGCCACCACGCCAACGGCGACGGGAACGGCACGGGCATCGCGGACTCGGTCGTCAACTCCGCGCTGCGCTACCGCGCCCAGGCGCCGTTGGTGGATCAGCTGCTGCGCGAGATCGGCATCGAGGGCGTGGACATCAACAAGCTGGCCGGTAGCCTCGGCCACCGCGCGCTCACCGAACCGGACGATGGCACGAAGCACTAACCAGAGAGGGAGGCAACCATGGTGAAAGTCTACACCTCCAGCGTGATCGATGCGCCGGCCGATCGGATCTGGGCGGCGGTCCGCGACTTCAACGGCCTGCCGGGGTGGGTCCCCGCCATCGCCGAAAGCCGGATCGAGGGCGGTCATCCGGCGGACCGGGTCGGCTGCATCCGCATCCTCACCTTGCAGGACGGCGGGGTGATCCGGGAAAAGCTGCTGACGCTGTCCGACTACGACTACCAGTGCAGCTATTCGATTCTGGAAAGCCCGCTGGGGGTGCGCGACTACATGGCGACGCTGAAGCTGTCGCCGGTCACCGACGGCAACCGCTGCTTCGCCGAATGGTCGGCGGAGTTCGACTGCGACGCCGGCCGCGAAGGGGAACTGGCCGACCTGATCGGGCAGGGCGTCTTCCAGGCGGCCTTCGACAGGTTGAAGGAGAAGGCGGGGCATATGTGAGATGCCCCGCATCGTCCGCTCAACGGTCATCGACGCGCCGGTCGCGGAGGTCTGGCGGACCCTCCGCGACTTCAACAGCCACCGCGACTGGCACCCGGCCGTCGCCGACAGCGTGATCGAGGATGGGTGGGCGTCCGACCGGGTGGGGGCGGTCCGGCGTTTCCGCCTGACCGACGGGGCGGTGCTGCGCGAGCAGTTGCTGACCCTGTCCGACCGGGAGCGCGCGCTGTCCTACTGCATCCTGGACGCGCCGGTGCCCCTGTTCGGTTATGTGGCGCAGGTGCGGCTGAAGCCGGTGACGGACGGCGACCGGACCTTCTGGCATTGGTCCTGCACCTTCGATTGCCCGCCGGAGCAGGAAGCGGCCATGGTCCGGCTGGTGGCGGAAGGTGTGTACGAGGCGGGGTTCGCGGGGTTGGGGAAGGCCCTCGCCCAACGGATTGGAACCCTCTCCCCCCTGGGGAGAGGGCAGGGTGAGGGGGACGCTGCGCATCTCTTGCAACGCGCCGGAAGCCGTGGGGGGGGGGGGGGGGCCGGCCCCCC
>JAEZPL010000090.1 GCA_023413605.1 Pseudomonadota bacterium | reverse complement strand
CCCCGGCGCGCAGCCGGACGGCGTCGAGCAACAGCGGCCCAAGCTCCACCGTGTCGAAGCCGTAGGGCACCTGGACGTTGCGCGAATCCGGCCCGAACAGCATCAGCATGGCGTTCAGGATGATCGTTGCGATGCCCAGCAGCAGGATGAACTGCATGTGCTCCGGCCGCTCCACGAAGCGGTTGACCAGCCCGCGCTGGAGCAGCCAGCCGAAGCCGAACAGCAGCGCCGCCACGATGGGCGCCGCCAGGATCGGATCCAGCCCGAGAACGCCGGCCAGCAGCACGGCGCCGTACATGCCCGCCACCATCATCTCGCCATGCGCGAAGTTGACGACGCGCACCACGCCGAAGATGACCGACAACCCCAGCGCCGCCAGCCCGTAGACGAGCCCGGTCAACACCCCGGAAACGGCGATGTTCAAGTAATAATCAATCGGCATGCACAATCGCCCACTGGCCAAGCCCCCGTTGGCAAAGCATGAGCGGCGTAGCAGTCCTTTGTAGTTGTGGCAAGTGGGATGATGATTTTGCTGATCATCCGCCCAACTCCGCAATCCTCCGCGTCACGTCCCCGATGCGGCCGGACAGGGCGGCATGCAGGCAGGCGCGGGCCGCGGCGGACACGGCGGGGTCGGTTTCCGTGCCCCTGCGGATCCAGCAGAGCGCCGTGATGCGGTCGTCGAAGCGGCGGTCGTCCTGGACCAGCGCGTAGGAGGCCGCCTCGCGTCGGTCCGCCGGCAGGCCGGCCAGGAAGCGTTCCCGAAGCCCGCGCGCCCGCCCGTCGAGCGACGCGAGGTCCGGCATGGTGCAGATCATCCGCCGCAGCGGCGCGCTGGCGGTGGCGCAACGCGGATCCGGCGTGGATGGAACCGGGGCCGGTGTCGGGGCCGGGACCGGCGCCGGAAGGGAAACGGGAACGGCGACCGCCGGCGGAGGCCTCGGCGCAACGGGCTGGGGCGCCGGCACGCTCACGGGCACGACCGCCGGAGCCTGCAACGGTGATCGTGCCGGACCCGGGGCGCCGACCGCCCCATCGACGACTCGAACCGGCGTCCCGACCTCCACGACGGCGTAGAGCGCCTCGACATCAGCGGGCAGCATGCGGAAGCAGCCGCTGCTGACGCGCTGTCCGATGGATGCCGGCTCGTTGGTGCCGTGGATGGCGATGGCCGTCCAGCCGAGATCGAGCGCGTGCTTGCCCAGCGGGTTCTGCGGCCCCGGCGGCACCGCCAGGGGCAGCGACGGCTTGGCGCGACGCTGGTTGGCGGTGGGGTGCCATGTCGGGTTGCGCCGCTTGCGCACCACCGTCGTGTCGCCGCGCGGGATCGGCACCCCTGGCCGACCGATGGCGACGGGGAAGGAGCGCGCCGCGCGCCCATGTTCCATCAAGCCGTCCTCCATCAGATACAGACGGCGGTCCTTCAGGCTGATGACGATGCGGTGTTTCGACGCAATATCGTGCGCGCCCGCGGGTGCGGAATCGGGCGCGCCCGGCACCTGCGCCGCCGGCGGAGTCGGAGAAAACGTCAGGGCGGCAATCGCAAGGGTTGCCGCCACGGCCCAATGCCACAAGAATGTCGCGACGCGTTGCATGGGAAAAGTTCAGCGCGTCTCTCCTAAAACCGCGTAAAGATGCCGTCAGGGATCAAGCAGCAGGAACGCCCAGCATGGACACCATCGAACAGACGCTCGCCGTCGCGACCGAGCACCACCGCGCTGGACGCACCGCGGAGGCCGAACGCCTTTATCGCGAGGTGCTGGCGTCCTCTCCCGGCCATCCGGACGCACTGCACCTGCTGGGCGTCGTGGCGTTGCAAAGCGGGCGCCCGGTGGAGGCGGCGGACCTGATCGGGCAGGCGGTGTCCGGCGATTCGACCTCGCCCCTGCTGCACGCCAACCTCGGCCACGCGCTGCACGCCGGCGGCCGCCCCCGCGACGCCGCGCTCAGCTTCGCCCGCGCGCTGACGCTGCTCAGCAACGAAGGCGAGGGCTGGGCCAACATCAACGCGCTGGCCGGCCTGATCCGCCGCTACGACGACGAGACCCGGGCCGCCGCCGCCGCCGTGGTCGATGCCGGCTACACGATGGGCGACGTGATGCGGCGCCACTCGCTGCTGTTCCTGCTGTCCGGCGATCTGGCCCATTACGAGACGCTGACCCGCACCGTGCTGGCCGAGCCGATGCGCTTCTCCATCCCCTCGATCCATTACGCGTTCTGGGGCATGGCGATGCAGATCTTCCAGGGCGCGGTGCGCGCGGGCGACGTCGCGCGCTTCACGGCCGGAGACCTGCAGCGCTTCTACCGCCTGATGGTGGAGGAGACGGCCCGTCGCTTCCGCCTGTCCGGCCGCCTGAAGCGCACGCCGCCGCGCGCCGACGTGAAGCGGATCGCCATCGTCACCAACCAGATGCTGGGCGAAGGCCACCAGCCGACGGTGGACGCCTTCGACTACGCCCGCCGGATGCAGGACGAGTTCGGATGCGACGTCGTCATCATCAATGCCAACGCCATGGCCATCACCGGCGAAAACGGCTTCGTGCCGGAATACGCCTACAACGTCACCGAGGAGTACCAGGGGGAGCAGACCATCGCCGCCTTCGGCGCACGGGTCCGCATGATCTCCTTCCCGCAGAAACGCTTTGACGAGGAGAAGGTGCAGGCCATCGTCGAGGGCGTCGACGCCTTCGACCCGGACGTCATCGTCGCCTTCGGCAGTTCCAACGTGGTGGCCGACCTGTTCGCCGGGGTGCGGCCGGTGGTGTGCGTGCCGACCTCCTCCGGCCTGCCGCTGACGCTGGCCCGGCTGGTGCTGGGCTATGGCGAGACGGACAGCGCCGCTGGCTGGCCCGCCGACTTCGCGGGCCGCTTCCGCCCCTTCTCCTTCGGCTGGACGCTGCCGCAGGGCGGTGCCGCGCGCAGCCGCGCCGACTTCGGCATTCCAGAGGCTGGGTCGCTGTTCGTGACGGTCGGCAACCGCCTGGACCAGGAGGCAGGCCCGGAGTTTCTGGCCCTGCTGGACGGCCTGCTCGACCGCCTGCCGGACGCCCGCGTCGCCTTCGCGGGCGGCGTCGAATCCCTGCCCGGCCGCCTTGCGGGCCTGCGCAACGCCGGCCGCGTCCAGGCGCTGGGCCATGTGGACGACGTGCGGTCGCTCTACCGGCTCGCCACCGCCTGCCTGAACCCGCACCGCCAGGGCGGCGGCGGCAGCGCCGCCTTCGCCCTGGCCGAGGGACTGCCGGTGGTCACCCACGCCGCCGGAGACGTGGCGACCGTCACCGGCCCGGCCTTCGCCGTGGCGGACGACGCGGCCTTCGAGGACCGCGCCGTGGCGCTCGCCACCGACCCGGCCTTCCGCGAGCAGCAGTCCGCAGCCGCCCGCGCCCGCTTCACCGCGGTGGGCGACCGCCGCGGCTCCGTGGAACGTCTGCTGGCCTACTGCCGGGAAGCGCAGGGCGTATAAAGCCCTTCTCCCCTCCGGGGAGAAGGGCTGGGATGAGGGGGCGGCCGAAAGGCCGGAAAAGCACTGCAAAGTGGCTGTGTTTCCGCCCTCCGGACGCCCCCTCACCCTAACTGGGTCGCTCGCACGTCTCGCGCCCCCTCTCCGCCTTTGATCGCCTTCGGCGCTCAACCGGCCTTCGGCCGTCGGCTCCGAGCTCCAGAGGGGAGAGGGAATTGGTACCGCTGAGCTTACGCCCGCTTGCCCCAGCCCGGCGCCGGGAAGACCGGATCCATTTCGGCCGAGCCCTTGGGCAGGACGACCGTCGGGCGCTGGTTGCGGTTCTGCACGCAGGCGGAGATCAGCTGCGTGTTCTGGCCCTTCTCGTCGAAGGTGATCGCCGGGCCGACCATCATCTTGTCCTTCAGGTTGGTCTGGCGCAGAGCGGTCAGCATGGCCGCCGGTTCCGCCGTTCCGGCGCGCTTGAAGGCGTCGGCGGCGATCAGGATGGCTTCCAGCGTGAAGGCGACGTTGAAGGCGTAGCCCTCGAAGCGGTCGTTCGGGTACTGCTTCTTGAAGGCGGCCTCGACGCGCTTGGTCAGTTCCGCCTTGGGGTCGTACCAGGGCAGGTTGGTGATGGCATAGTCCGCGTACTTGCCCAGCACCTTGTAGAACTGCTCGTCATACAGGCCGGGCGAGCCGGGGGAGACGATGCCCTTGGGCTCCCACCGCTGCTTGACCATCTCGCGCACCATCATGATGGCGTCGTTGGCGCGGGTGGTGACGATGGCCAGTTCGGCACCGGTGCCCTTGGCCTTCGCGACCTCGACCGACAGATCCTGCGCCTTGGGGTCGTAGGAGATCGAATCGACGATGCTGAAGGGCATGTTCAGCGTGGGGAACAGCGCGTCCAGCGCCTGCTTGTTCGCCATGCCGAAGGTGTCGTTGGCGTGCAGGAACACCGCCGTCTTCGGCGTGACGCCGCTGGCCGCGAACAGGTCCTTCATCAGCGCCAGCCCGTTGGTGACGAGCATGGTGGAGGTCGGGAAGTTGCGGAAAACGGTCTTGTAG
>JAEZPL010000023.1 GCA_023413605.1 Pseudomonadota bacterium | reverse complement strand
GAGTAGGGCGGCAGGGTCGCCGTCACCATCACCGCCGCCACGTTCTTGGTGCGCAGGTTGGTGCCCCGGGTGTTCACGCCCATCCGTTCCAGCATGCCGACCAGGCTCTGCTCGGTGAAGGGCGAGTTGTTCAGGCTGTCGCCGGTGCCGTTCAGGCCGACCACGAGGCCGTAGCCGATCAGCATGTTGTCGCGGACGCCTTCCACGTCCACGACGTCCTTGATCCGCGCCGAGGAGGCGGCGGCCGGAAGCGGAAGCGCCAGCACGACCGCGAACAGCACGGCGGCGACGGCGCGAAGCAGAAGGGCGGCGGCTTTGGTCGGCATGGCAAGAACACTCCACAACGGGTGCCGATGCACATACAAAAGGCGTGCCAGACGGGCCGAATGGAGACTCGGCAAGCGGAAAGGGCGGCCTTTATGGACAAGCCCGGAAAAACGCCCTGATTGAACCCGCATTATGTCACGCAAACACGGCAATTTTTGCCCGATTGCGGCAAGCCTTGACCAGATGTTAAGGTTGTTCCATCTAGAGTATGAGGATTACCGAAACCGGTTGCACGGAACATGAAAGTCGAAGGCCCCGGAAATCTTCGCGGCAGCTCCTCGGTCCGGCGTACCGGAAAATCCGAGGGGTCGGGCGGCGCATCCTTCAGCAAGCAACTCGTCGGCGAGACGGGTGGCGCTGCGGGCGTGCACGCGTCCGCGCCGCTGGCCGGCATCGCCAGCGTCCTGGCGTTGCAGGAGGTCGACGACGCGACGGCCCGTGCCTCGCGCGGCAAGATGCGCGCGCAGGAGATGCTCGACAAGCTGGAGGAGATTCAGCACGGCCTTCTGGCCGGCACCATGCCGGTGCAGAAGCTGATGGATCTTGCCAAGGTGGTTCAGGCGCGCCGAGTCCATGTGGACGACCCGCGCCTTGCCGAAATTCTGGATCAGATCGACCTCAGGGCCCAGGTCGAGCTGGCGAAGTATACGCCCTGACCGGCCAACGGTATCCGCTGGCCGGCCTTTTCGCCTCGACTGTTTGGCAGGGTCGGGCGTGGGCTGCAAAACTCCGCTTATCCAAGGGCTTGTTCGCGTTCCAAAGGGCGAACCGCAGGGTTGCGATTGGCGATCCGGCTACCTATACTCCGCGCCGCCCGGATCACCCTTTTGCGTTGGATGCTCTCGGATGACGTCGCCGCTTCTGCCTAAGGACTACACGCCGTCGGAAGACGAGCCGTTCATGAACCCCGTCATGCGGGAGTATTTCCGCCAGAAGCTGCTGCGCTGGCGCGCGGAGCTGCTGGCGGAATCCAGCGAGACGCTGAACAGCCTCCAGGAAGGGGGCATTCAGGAGCCGGACATCGCCGACCGCGCGTCGGCGGAGACCGACCGGGCGCTGGAACTCCGCACCCGCGACCGCGAGCGCAAGCTGATCTCCAAGATCGACGCGGCGCTGGAGCGGATCCAGGATGGCTCCTACGGCTATTGCGAGGAAACGGGGGAGCCCATCTCCGTCCACCGCCTCGACGCCCGGCCCATCGCCACGCTGAGCCTCGAAGCCCAGGAACGCCACGAGCGCCTGGAACGCACCCAGCGCGACGACTGACCGGCCGACGGCCGCAGGTCCTGCGAATCGAAAAGCCCTCCGCCGGGTTCGGCGGAGGGCTTTTCTGCATTGGCGATAATACTCCACCGATCGCCTGCGGCACCGCGACGCCCCAACCGGGCGTCATAGGGCATGGACTTCCCCAAATTGCCGTCGCACACTCGCCCAGGTAGCGCATTGTCGTGCGAGATCATTCATTAGTATGCATTCTTACGATTTGGGTATGTTGATGATCCGTGCTTCTTTTGCGCTTGTCGCGTTGTTAGCCACTTCCGCCTGTGCCTCGATTACCGCTGGCACGACTCAGTCCGTCGAGGTCAACACGCCACCAAAGGGTGGGGCCGAGTGCAAGCTCGCCAACGAAAAGGGATCGTGGACCGTGCCGAAGACGCCCGGCTCCACGAGCGTCACCAAGGCCTATGGAGACCTTACGGTTTCGTGCGAGCACCCGGACGGGTCGAAGGGCGCAACCTCCATCCAATCCTCAACGGGCGGCGCGGTGTTCGGGAACATCATCGCGGGCGGGGTTATCGGGGCCGCCGTCGATATGGGCTCTGGCGCGGCCTATAACTATCCGTCGTCCGTCACGGTCGCGTTGGTCGGCTCGCCCGAACCCGAGAAGCCGGCGCCGGCTCCGGTTGCGCTCCAGCCCGCCCGGATCGGCAAGGACGAAGCCGAAAAGATGCTGAAGGACTTGGCCGACCTGAAGGCCAAGAAGCTCATCACCGAGGCCGACTATCGCGAACGGTCGCAGGTGATCCTGGCAAAGATGTGAGCGGCATGCGGCCGGCCAGCTCCGGCCGCGAAGCCCGCGTGGTCGAGGCGAGGGAGTGGTGAGGGGGATGGACCCGCGCGAAAAGATTGTTCTGCCGAAGAAACTGACCAAAAGCACTTCGTGGTCTGCTGCGGACCTCCCGCCGCGCTGCTCAGTGTTCCCAAGATCCCAGAAAATGCCGCCAGGATGGGAGTGGAAATCCGCAAGCGCCATTGCGACCGACGGAACAGAGTTTCTGTTGCTAATCAAGGCTCTCCCTCGCATGGACAAATGGAGTGCCATGCTCGCAATCGAAGTGCCTCACGGACGTAGCGTGATCGCCTGCCTTGAGCAGCATGGCGCTTCTAACGAAGGGATTCATGTTCATGCCGATTGTGATGGCGATCTGATGGTTGTTGGCCCAGAGTCAATCCACGCGTGTCACACTGGGCGCCTGCCGGCCGATCCGACCGGAGCGCGCCGAATGACCCCATGGACGCGCGCGTCGTTTTGGGATTATGCATGCAAGACGTTTCGGATTGAGCAGCCGACCCCACGCCAAACCAGCATGTTAGACCTATGGTCGCCGAGTCACTGAAATCTGCACTCTGTCGGCATTTCTGCGCGGATATCCTGAT
>JAEZPL010000785.1 GCA_023413605.1 Pseudomonadota bacterium | reverse complement strand
CCACCCAACGGCCGGGGCAGGAGGCGCGGCTGTTCCGCCCGCCGCCCGGCGCCGCCGTCACCGTGATGCCCCGCGACGACGGCGACGCGGCGAAGAACGCCGCCAATCTGAAAGCCTGCACGGAGGTGGCGCTCACCCACGGCTACCGGATGAGCGTCCAGCTTCACAAGCTGCTGGGGATCGCGTGAGGGTACTATAGGACCGCGACCGCGGTCCCGGCCGCACGTGCGGCCGGAGCCCGGCCGGCAAATGAGGCCATTTAGCTTTAAAGGTCGTTGATGCTCATGTCGCCGCGCAGCCACCAGGGCGTGCCGGGCCGGCCGAGGTAGCTGGCGTCGAGGTGATGTTCCGGCGCGCCGCGGAAGATCACCGTGTTGGTCGGCGTCTCCTCGATCTCCACCTCCACGCAGCGCAGGGGGGAGCCCTCGGCGGCGAACAGGGCGTTGGCCTTGGCCATCATGCAGGCGGCCAGGGCCTCCGTCGTCGGGTCGCCGGGGGTGATCAGCAGGAAGGCCAGCTTTTCCGGCTCGTGCTCGCGGAAATAGCCGATCAGCGGGTCGCGGTGGGACAGCTGGAAGGCGTGGTCGACGTGGTTGTCGATCCAGCCGTGCCAGGACGTCTTGGCCCGCGCGAAAGACTCCACCATGTTCGCCGCGCCGTCCAAGGGCTGCGGCGTCATGGCTTCCAGTTTGATGGACACGAACTCGTTGTGCCCGTGCGGGACGGAGCACTTGAGCGAATCCCCCGCGATGAGGCGATGGGCCATGCTGAAGCGCCGGCGAAAAACCAGCGTGAACTCGTTTGTCGTCATAGGATTACAGAAGCCATGGAACGGCCGGCCGGTCCAGGAGAAACAGATCCGGGGGAAACGGCGCGATTGCCTTGATCGGTTCGGTCAGGCCGCCACGCGCCGTTCGTCGGCCCAGGCCCGCGCGGTGGACGGGCGGCCGTCGGCGTCGATCAGGCCGCGCTCGTGCAGCTCCTCCACATGGCGGATGAAGAAGCGGACGGTGCTTTCCCGCTCCCAGTGCTCCATCCAGTTCTGTTCCAGAAAGGCGAGGATCGCCGGCTGGCCCAGTTCCGCTTCCCACAGCACGCCGAGCAGGGAGGTCTGCTGCTCCTCGTGCATGCATTCCTCGAAGGTCAGCTTCTGCTGGCCGCGCGCCTCCTTGCGCAGCGTCGTCTCCGGCCCCGGCCCCAGGCCGAAGTCGTAGAGCGAGCGCCGCTCCGGTGCTGCGACCAGCCAGTGGGCGACCTCGTGCACGATGACCGTGGATTCCACGTCGGTGCGGATGACCTTTCCGTCCCACATGAAGGACGCGCTCGGCGGCTCGTCCAGGGTGCCGATGCCGTGGGCGTGCGCCATCCGCACGGCCTCGGCGCGCTGCTCCGGCGTATCGACGCCGCCGGCCACGGGCCAGGTGGCCGCGATGCGGCGGAACGCGGCGAGCGGCAGCGGGCCGCTGGACAGCGTCGGGTCCGCCAGCATGCGCTCGAACGAGGCCAGCGCTTCCGGCATCACCTCGGCCGGGATCGGGGTCAGGATCATGATGTGCAAAAACAACGTGTGTCCGCGGAAGCCCCTATTTGCCGAATGACGGGCTCCGGGTGCAAGTAAAACCCCTCTCCCACAGCGGGTGGGAGAGGGGCATGGGAAGCATAGGCGCTGCTTACGCCGCCCGCATGTCGTTGAGAAAGCGGGACACGAAGCCGCGCAGGTCCTCGGCCTCGCCGGTCAGGCCGTCGGCGGCGTCCAGAACCTGACGGGAGGCGTCGCCGGTGGCTTCCGCGGCCTGGGTCACGCCGGCGATGTTGCCGGACACCTCCTGGGTGCCGCGAGCGGCCTCCTGGACGTTGCGGCTGATCTCGCGGGTGGCGGCCCCCTGTTCCTCGACCGAGGCGGCGATGGCGGTGGAAATGCCGCTGATCTCGCCGATGACGCGGCCGATCTCGGCGATGGCGGCGGCGGCCTCGCGGCTCACCTGCTGGATGCCGGCGATCTGGCCGGAAATGTCCTCGGTCGCCTTGGCCGTCTGGTTGGCGAGGTTCTTGACCTCCGACGCCACGACGGCGAAGCCCTTGCCGGCCTCGCCCGCGCGGGCGGCCTCGATGGTCGCGTTCAGCGCCAGCAGATTGGTCTGGCTGGCGATGTCGTTGATCAGCTGCACCACCTCGCCGATGCGCTGGGCGGCGTCCACCAGACCGCGCACGGTGGCGTCGGTCTTCTGCGCGGTGGCCACGGCGGCCCCGGCGATGGTGTTGCTCTGCGACACCTGGCGGCTGATTTCCTGGATGGAGCTGGACAGTTCCTCCGCCGCGGCGGCGACCGTCTCGACGTTGGCGGTGGCCTGGTTCGACGCGTCGGCGACCGCGCTGGCCTGCCGGGTGGTCTGTTCCGCCGTGGCCGACATGCCCTGCGCCGTGGCGTGGAGCTGCGTGGCGGCGGACGAGACGCGGCTCAGCACGTCCACGATCAGCCGGTCGAAATCGTGGGTGAGCGCGTCGATCTTCTCGGCGCGGCGCTGGCGGGCTTCCTGCCCGGCGGCCTGCTCCAGGGCCAGCTGGTCGGCGCGGATCAGGCTCTCCTTGAAGACTTCCACGGACTTGGCCATGCCGCCGATCTCGTCGCCTCGGTCCAGGCCGGGGACGTCCACCGTGCGGTCGCCGCCGGCCAGCCGGGTCATGGCGGCGGTCATCGACACGATGGGGCGCGACAGGCCGCGGCCGATCAGCAGGGCGGACAGCAGGCCCAGCAGGATGGCGGCCAGCGCGGCGCCCACGGTCATGGTGCTTGCGTTGTCCATGTTGGCGGTGGCCTCGGCGCCCAGGCTGTCCTGGTTGCGGATGCTGGAGGCCTTCAGCTGCTCCACGCGGGCGTTAACGGTCGGGCCCAGCGTTTCCAGCGTGTGGGAGACGAGTTCGTCGCGGCTGTTCGTGGCCGTCACGACCTTTTCGAACTCGGTCATATAGACCCGTTGCAGGGCCAGGAACGACATGGCGCCGCGGCGGCGTTCCATGTCCGTCAGCTTCGCCAGCATGCCGTTGCCGCTGTCGCGGGCGCTTTTCAGTTCCTTGCGGGTGTTTTCGGCGCTTTCCGCGGTGCCGTCGGTCAGGAAGCGCGTGCTCTGGACGCGGGCGGCCAGAAAATAGCGGCCGGCCATGCCGGCGAGATAGGCGCCTTCCGTATCCCCGTCGTTGTAGGCGCTGTCCATGACGGTGTTGAGCGCCTTCTCCATCTTCGGGCCGAGTTCGTTGAGCGTGTTGACGGACTCGTTGCGGACCGCCTGCAGCTCCATGACCTTGGCGAAGGTTTCCTGGTATTCGCGCAGCTCGGCGCCCATCCGCTCCACCGTCCGGAACAGGGCCGGGTCGGGGAACAGAGCCTTCGCCTCCTCGATCTGCTTGGCGATGGAGGAGGCCAGCGAGTCCACCTCGCGCGCGGAATCCTCGTTGCCCGTCAGCAGGAACGTCTTCGCGTGGAGCTGCGTCTCCAGCATGGTGGCCTGGATGCGGCCGACCTCGTTGGTCTGGCGGGCAAGCGTCCGGTAGGTGGCGAAGTCGTCTTTCGCGTTCGACAGGGCCAGGACGCCGACGGCGCCGATGGCGGCCAGAAAGATCAGGATGCCGGCGCTGGCCGCCGTGATCTTGGTTCCGACCCGCAGATTGTTGAGCGCGTTCATGGCCGAAAACTCCGGGGAAGGCAAATGGTTTAGACTGCAAACATGGCAGTACCGGGTTACCAATACATTAAGCGTGCCAACCCAATATCGGCCTATGAAACAAGGCCGAGAGCAGCGTTTCCGCGCAATCGGAACGCTCCACCCCTTCAGGATTCTGGCGGTTGGGTGGGCGGCTGGAATATTTGTCGTGCCCGCGGTGTTTGCCCACAGCGGTGTATGGTTTCTGGTCGCTCGCGGCGCGGTGATGAAAGCCTGGGCCACGAAATGACCACAAGAGAGGCATTTTGCTCAATCCTATGGATCGTGGTATACGCCAGGAACCGGAACGTCCTGCCGGGGACCTCCGCCGCCCGAACGACCTCCCGGCTTGTGATGATCTGACCCAACGGCTGGCCATGTCACTTACCGACGCGCCTTCCATGGTGGCTCCGGCCGTTCCCGGCGATGCCATCCCCGTCACGAAGGCCGGTGATCCCAAGGCCAGACGCGGCGCCCGCGCCAAGCGTGGCCGCCTTTCGGTCGTGATCCCCTTCTACAACGAGGGCCCCAACATCGAGGCCCTGTTCGAGCGGCTGGTTCCGGTGCTCGACCGGCTGGACGCCGAGTGGGAAGTGGTCTGCGTCAACGACGGCAGCCGCGACGACACGCTGGACCGGCTGCTGGACGTGCACGACCGCGATCCGCGGGTGAAGGTGGTCGACCTGTCGCGCAACTTCGGCAAGGAGCTGGCGCTGTCCGCCGGCCTCAACCACGCCACCGGCGACGCCGTGGTGCCGATGGACGCCGACCTTCAGCACCCGCCGGAACTGCTGCCCCAGTTCCTGGCCAAGTGGCGGGAGGGCTACGACGTGGTCGTGGCCGTGCGCAACGCGCGGGTGGGGCAGAGCCTCAAGCACCGCATGTTCGCCCGCGCCTTCTACTGGATCTTCGACAACCTGTCGGAGATCAAGCTGCCGCGCGAAGTCGGCGATTTCCGCCTGATGGACCGCCGCGTGGTGGACGTCATCAACCGGATGCCGGAGCGCACGCGCTTCATGAAGGGCATCTTCGCCTGGGTCGGCTTCCGCACGGCGAGCATCCCCTACCAGCAGGGCGAGCGCGCGGGTGGCGAGACCAAGTGGGGCTTCCTGAAGCTGTTGCGCCTGTCCTTCGACGGGTTGACCGCCTTCTCCACCTTCCCGCTGCGGGTGTGGAGCATCATCGGCATGGGCGTGTCGGGCTTCGCCTTCGTCTACATTCTTATCCGCCTGGTCCGCACCCTGCTGCACGGCATCGACGTGCCCGGCTATGAATCGCTGCTGGCCGCCGTGCTGTTCCTGGGGGGTGTGCAGCTGATCACGCTGGGCATCCTCGGCGACTATCTCGGCCGCGTCTTCAACGAGGTGAAGGGCCGCCCCCTCTTCATCGTGCGATCGGCGCACGGGTTTGAGGACGAGGCCGCCGCTCCCGCCATTTCCCATGCCGCTCGCCGCGGGGTCGGCGCCGAGGACCGCTATCCATGAGTTATCAAACGCCCGCAGGCCTGTCCTCCCTGGGGGCGTCCCAGGTGACTTCCGGCCCGGCGGCACTGTCCCATCCCCGCCGTGCCGGCGCGCTGTGGGATGACATCGCGCGCGCCCTGCTGCTGTGCCTGCTGATCCTGGCCGTTCTGAGCTTCCGCTCCTACGGCATCAGCACGGACGAGGAGGTGCAGCACATCTACGGCAAGAAGCTGCTGTCCTTCTACCTCTCTGGCTTCACGGACCGGTCCGCCTTCCATTTCAAGGACCTGTACCTGTACGGAGGGCTGTTCGACCTGGTGACCTCGCTTCTGGTCCATGTCTCCCCGTTCGAGGAGTATGAGACGCGGCACCTGCTGTGCGCGCTGGTCGGCGTGTTGGGCATCGCCGGCTGTTGGCGCTACGCGCGCCTGCTGGGCGGTCCGCGGGCCGGCTTTCTGGCGGCGGCGCTGCTGGCGTTGTCGGGCGTCTATTACGGGGCGATGTTCAACAACACCAAGGACGTGCCCTTCGCGGCCGGCATGGTGTGGACTCTCTATTTCGCGACGCGCATCATCAACCAGCTGCCGAACCCCAGCCGCAGCGCGGTGCTGAAGTTCGGCCTGTCGCTCGGCCTGACGCTGTCGATCCGCGTCGGCGCGGTGCTGGCGGGCTTCTACCTTGCGGTGGCGCTGGTCCTCTATGTGCTGCTGGTGGCATCGCGCGGCGGGTTGGGGCCGGCGCTGGCCGACACGCGCCGCATCGTGCTGGCTCTGCTGCCGGCCCTTCCCGTGGCCTATGCGCTGATGGCGTTTTTCTGGCCCTGGGCGGTGCTGAACCCGCTGAACCCGCTGGAAGCGTTGCGCGTCGTCTCGCACTTCCCCATCGACATCCAGACCCTGTTCATGGGCGAGATGGTGCGCTCCAGCGACCCGCCCGCGCTCTACCTGCCGGTTTATCTGGCGGTGAAGCTGCCGGAGGCCGTGCTGTTCGGCGCCGCGGCGGCGGTCGTGCTGGCCGCGCTGTGGCTGGTGCGCGGCGGCTGGCGGGAAGCGGGTGGTTTGGGGGGTGGTTTCGGCATGGTGCGCTGGGTGCCGCTGGCGCTGGGCGCCTTCCTGCCCATCCTGCTGTTCATGCTGATGCGCCCGTCGGTCTACAACGGCATCCGCCATTTTCTGTTCGTGGTTCCGCCGCTGGTGGTGATGGCGGGCCTTGCCGCCGATCGGCTGTGGGTGATGGCCGAACGCCACGGCCGCCGGCCGGGGCAGGCCTTCGGCGCCGCCGTGACCGTGGTGGCGGTGCTGTACGCGTGGCAGCTGGGCTCCATGCACCCGAACCAGTATGTCTACTACAACCTGTTCACCGGCGGCCTGAAGGGCGCCGAGGGGCGGTTCGAGCTGGATTACTGGGGCAATTCCCAGCACGAGGCGCTGGAGGAGCTGATCGCGCTGGTCGAGCGCGAGAACGACGGCAACGCGCCGCCGCGCCAGTACACGCTGGCCGTCTGCGGCAACACGCTGGCCGTGCGCTTCGAACTGCCGCCCTGGCTGAAGCTGGTCAACGGCGTCGAGCCGGACTGGCGCAAGGCGGATTTCTTCATGGCCTTCACGCAGGTGAAGCGCTGCCCGTCGCTGCTGAACGGCCATCCGATCATCGAGATCGCGGCCGACGATGTGCCGCTGACCATCGTCAAGGACCGCCGCCCGCCGCCGGCCGAGATTCCGACCGAATAGCCGCTCCGACAGACTACCTCTCCAGCCCGCGCGCCGCCTCGTTGGCGTGATCTCCGTCCGCGGGCGTACCCGGTGGGGCGGCGGGCCCCCACTCTCCCTTACGTCGTCCAAGGCGGAGGGTGGGGATGCGGGGGCCGGTGATCGGTGTCGTGTCGTTTCTCGCGCTCTGGGGCTGGGCATCGGTGCCGGCCGACGCGGTCGTTCTGGAAGCCGACACTCTCAGTCTGCGCGACACCGTGACGACGATGGCCGACAAGCGCCTGTCGGAGGCCGGGCCGGGCAGCCTGGTGGTCGGCGTCATCCGGGACAACCGCACGGTCGTGGTCGGGCGCGGCGACAGCGGGCGGCCCGATGGTGGCCCTCCGGACGGACGCACGGTGTTCCAGATCGCCTCCCTGACCAAGCCCTTCACCGGAACGATCCTGGCCGAGTTGGTCCGTGCCGGCCGCGTCGCGCCGACCGACCCGCTGGCCCGCCACTTGCCGAAACCGACC
>JAEZPL010000612.1 GCA_023413605.1 Pseudomonadota bacterium | reverse complement strand
GATGTAGGCGGCGCGGTTCAGCAGGCGGAAGGTCGAGCCGGCGCGCAGCGGGTACTGCATGGCGGACGCCGTGGTGATGACGCCCTGGCCGCCGGTGTACTCGAAGGCCCCGAGGTCGTAGGCCGTGCCGATGGGCCGCGGGTAGCCGTCCAGGTCGATGGCCGGCGGCGAGCCGGTCGCCACCCCGGTGCCGACGCACGGGCTGTTCGGCTGGAGGCGGTAGTCGCGCCCGGTCCGGTTGACGAACGCCGGATCGGCGCTCTTGGAGTTGGCGTGCGTGTTGCCGTTCAGCAGGCGCCACGGCGTGGTGCAGTTGAAGGTGAGGTTGTTGTCGTAGGTGTTGGCCCCGGTCTGCGCGTACTCGGCGTAGCCGTACTGCATGTTGGAGGCGATGTTGTTGCGCACCTCCACGCCGAACATCGGGCCGGCGAAGCCGTTGTAGGTCTCGGCGAGGTCGAAGCCGCCGAAGAAGCCCATGTAGCCGTCGTCCATGGTGTTGTTGAACACCTTGACGTTGCGCGGCGCGTGCCAGAGGTGGATCGCCACGCCGACGCACTTCCACAGCACGTTGCCGTTCACCACACCCGTGCCCGACATGTAGACGCCGTGCAGGTTGCTGGAGGTCGTGCCGTCCGGGCCGATGTTGTAGATCGTGTTGAACTCGACGATCTGGTTCAGGTTGTTGTTCCAGAAGTCGCCGTAGATGCCGGCGCCCGAGACGTTGTTGCCGCCCGACTGGCGCTGGAAGTCGTGCACCTTGTTGAAGGCCGCCCGGCTGTTGGCGCCGGTGAGGTAGACGCCGATGCGCCAGCGGGTGCCCGACACGTAGCTGGAGCCGTCCACGTCGAAGCCGAGGAAGTGCACGTGGTGGCCGCGGATACCGATGGCCGTGTCGCTGGAGCCGCCGACCGGCTGGATCACGCGGGCCGCGTGCTTGGTCTCGGAGACGAAGACGATGGGCGCCCCGGCCGATCCGTTGGCGGTTTGGCTCACGTTGCCGCTGTAGGTGCCGGGCAGGCAGTGCACGCACATGCCGGCCACCGCGCTGGCGAACGCCTTGGAGAGCGTCTTCCACGGCGTGCCCTGGTCGCCGGCCGCGCCGTCGTTGCCGTTGACCGGATCGACCCACTTGTGGGTGGTGATACCGCTCGGCAGGATCGGCCAGGACGCGGCGGCGGCGCCCCCCGTGGTGATCGCCGCGATGGCGCCGATGTGGTCGGACAGGCGGTCGCGGTCGAACGCCTGCACCTTGACGCCGGCCTCCAGTTCGCTGGGCGACACCGCGCTGGCGGCGAACGGGATCATCGTGGTCGAGCCGTCCGTGGGGCAGAACAGCCAGCCGCTCTTGTACGGGTCGGCCGGGTTGAACACGGCGTTCATCGCCGGGCGTAGCCGGGTGTCGCCGATCACCACGTCGAGGTCGGTCAGCGTGGTCGCCACCGAATACTGGCCGTTCGGCTCCGGCGCGAAGCCGGTCAGGCGCTCGGCGCCGGAGAGCACCGGCGTCTCGTTGGGGTAGGCTTCCCAGACGGTGCCGCTGTCGGCGCTGGTCAGCGCCAGGACGCCGCCGCGCAGGTCGTAGCGCCCGCCGCGCAGGATGGTCTTCTTGACCGTGCCGGCCCGCATGGCGTCGCGCGCCGCCGCCAGGGTCTTCAGCGGCGCGGCGAGCGCCCCGGAGTTGGCGTCGTTGCCGTTCACCGGATCGACGTAGTAGGCCCCGGTCACCGGCACCGAGCCGGTCACGCCGGTGCCGAAGTCGGCGTTGTAGAGCACCTCGCCCACGGCGAACTGGAGGCCGTCGAAGGCGCCGTCGAAGCAGTCGTTGCTGCCGTCCGCCGAGCCGAGCAGGACGCGGCCGGCGTCGGCGGTCAGGCTGTCGGTGACCCCGGCCTGGGAGAGATAGGTCTTGCCTTCCAGGCGGATCGTCAGCAGGCCGGCGGCGGTGCGCTGGACCAGAACGTGGACGTGCCGGGCCGCGTCGAAGGCGATGGAGGTCTTGTGGGTGGCGCCGCCGATGATCGAGAAGGAGACGGTCTTGTCCGCCTCGTAGGCGATCTGGTAGCAGCCCGGCGCGATGCCGGAACTGAAGATCACGCCGCGGAAGCCGGCGGTGTAGGGGTAGATGTCGATGCCGAAGGCGAAGGCCGCCGCGCCGAAGGCGAACTCGCCGGGCGGGGTGATCTCGACGTGGCCCTTGGCGGTCCGGCGCACCTCCAGCGCGGTGGTGCCGTAGCGCTTGGGCGTGGACACCAGCTTGGCGCCGTTCCTGGGCGTCAGCGTCTTGGTCACCGAGCCGGAGCGCGAGCGGTCGATGGGGGCGGTCGCCTCGTTGCGGTTGGGCTGCACCAGCAGCACCGCGCGCATGGGATCGCCGTCGATGGCGAAGCCGTTGCCGAGCATGCCGCCGTTGGACGGGTAGAGGCCGTCGTCGGTGAGGAAGGTCATAGCCGGCCCACCCCGCAGAGCGTCCGCCGGAAGCGGCTCATCATGGGTCGCTTGTTGAGCTTACGCACGGCGGTCACTCCTTTCTGGTAGTAGCGCACGTCGTTGTAGTTGGCCTTGGCCGGGGCGGCGCCGTCGCCGGAGCCGACGCGCACCGCGGTGGCGGCGCCGTTGAACGAGGTGTCCCAGGTCACCGCCACGCGCTCGTTGATCTTCAGGACGAAGGTCAGGCCCTCGCGCTCCAGCGCCACCTCGTGCCATACGCCAAGCACCGCCGGCACGCTCGACGCCTTGGCGCTGAACTCCATGACCTGCCAGTTGCCGGCGGCGTTGACCTGGACGATGGCGGCGCCGTTGCTCAAGCCCACGACGTTGCGCAGGCCGGTGCCGGCCGGGTCGAGGCGGACGCGGGCACGGATGCCGAAGTCCTCCCAGCCCGGCGCCACGATGGCGAGGTCGGTGTACTGCACGCCGTCGCACCTCATCGAGCCGCCGTAGGCGAACCAGACGGTGGTGTCGAGCGTGGCGCCGGAGACGGTGATCGTGCGGTCGGCGATCTTCTCCGGGTCGAAGGTGGCGGTGCCCACGCCTTCGACGGTCAGCGGGTCGCCGTCTTCAGCCATCAGCGGCGTGATGCCGTCCTCCAGCGTCAGCGCCCCGTAGGTCGCGGTGCCGGCGCAGGTCAGGGCCGCGTGCAGCGCGTCGAAGTCGGGATCGACCAGATCGGCGGCGGCGGCGCCGATCCACCCGTAGTTCTCGCGGGTCGCGTCGAGGCCGAGCATCTCAGGCGTCCGTGATCGCCGACCACGCCATCCACAGCGCGACCTTGTTGCCGGAGCCGGTGCCGACCGGCTTGACCGCGATGGAGTAGCCTTCGGGCAGCGGAACCCGGCGGATCATCTGGTTGCCGAGACCGGACGGGCTGGGCATGGCGACCGGGCCGCCGAGCGCGGCGGTGCCGAGCGCGTCGGTGCCGGTGGTGATCGCGGTGACGCCGGTGTGGTTGCAGATCGGCGTGCCGGCGCCCGCGTACAGTTCGACCGCGTAGGCGAAGTCGCTGGCCGCGTCGCGGCTCCAGAACCAGAAGTCCACCTCCAGCAGAAAGCCGGAACCGGCCGGGTTGCCGATGACATTCTCGAAGGTGTCGGCGGTCGGCAGCACCAGCCCGTGAATGTGGTTGCGGTGCTGCGAGTAGTTGCGCAGGTTCGGGTTCGCCATCAGTAGGAGCCTCCGTAGAGCGCGGCGACGATGAGGGGGTTTCCGACGCCGCCGCCGCCCCCGCCGACGCCGGCCGCCGCCGCCTTGGTGGCGAAGTCGGCGTTGGTGACGTTGCCCAGCGTCTTGTCGGCCGTCGCGTTGCCGAGGCCGAAGCTGTTGTCGCCGGTGACGACGACCGGGCGCCCGGCATCCGGCACGGTGGCGGCCGGCAGCAGGTTGGAGCTTTGCGCCTGCTGGAGCAGAGCGTTGGCTTCGGCGATCTTCTGCTCGATCTGCTGGGCGAGCAGCGTGGCCTGCGCCACCGCGGCTTGCGCCTGGGTGACCACGTTGGCGAAGTTCTCATCCGACACCTTGGCCGCCCCGGTGGCGTCGAAGACCAGCGACTTGTTGGCGCGCTGGCTCGGCGGCGGCAGTTCCAGGCCGGTGAAGGGATCGTCGTCCGACATGCGGATCGTGCGCCCCAAACTGGAGGCGACCTGCTGGATCATCATCACCAGCTTGGCGAGGTCGTCGTTCAGCGCCTGGATCGGGAACGGGCCGACCGCCGGGAAGTCGCTGGTCCGCTTCAGCGGCAGCACGCGCTTGATGGTGACGATGCAGTTGGTCACCGGCAGGGTGAGCAGCACCGTCCCGCCCTCCGAGGTGCCGGCGCCGGTCACCGTGTAGTCGTTCGCCAGCGTCAGGTCGGTGTTGGTCTCGTTGACCGTCTTGATGACCTTCAGGTCGCTGTCGAGGAAGAAGGGGAACGGCACCGCGAAGTTGTTCTGCGGGACGTTGCCCACGGCGTATTGGGCGCGCGGATCGAGGTCGTTGACTTTGAGTTCGGTCACAGCTTGCCCTCCGGTTCAGCGATGTGTGCCCCCTGCCCCGCCTTCGGTCCATGCACGCCCCGGCTGCCCTTGATGCCGCCTTCCACGGCGTCGAACAGGCTGTCCGCCCACACCATGGTGTTCCATGGCAGGAGGCGGCGGGCGGCGCGCGCCCCCGGATCGGTCATGGTGCGGTTGGCGAGATCGATCAGCACCTTGCCGGTGTCCAGGCCGATGTTGGCGGCCGGGCCGCCGGCCTGCTCCACCACGCCGGGCAGGCCGCGGTCGCCGATGCGCTCGGCGGCGTTCACCACGTCGCCGACGATGCCGGCCACGCCGGAGCGGTCCACGGCGCGGCGCATCTTCTCGGCGAAGGAGCGCTCCTTCTGGACGCCGTTCAGGTGGTCGCGGATTTCGTTCACCAGCCCGGCCATGCCCGCCATCAGCGCCATGCCGACGAAGGCCGAGCGGTCGCGCTGCTGAAGCGCCGGGATGGTCGTGCGCATCAGGCCGGCGAAGCCGAAGGAGCGGAACATCATCAGCAGGCTGCCCAGCGGCTGGCTCATGAACAGCGGCGTGTCGCCCTTCCCCACCAGCGGGATGGTGCGGTCGATGTCCTCGCCGAGCGCGCGGCGGAAGGCTTCCGCGGCCAGCGGGTCGGCGTCCGGTCCCTTCACCCACTGGCCGGTGTTGGCGATCTTCACGCCGTCCACCGCCTCGCCGTGGAGGTTGTAGAGCCGAGCGATGCGCATCGCCATCGGCTGGTCGATGCCGGCCCGCGCCAGCTTCTCGATGCCGGCGTCGTCGAGCGTGCCGCGCGCCAGCTTCAGGCTGTCGTCGAGGATGCGGGTGCCGACCACCATGCTCGCCACGGTGCGCACGTTCTCGTCCACCCAGGATAGGCCGTTGGCGACGAAGGTCAGGTCGGCCATCTTGGAGATCGCCCCCTCCAGGCGCGAGTAGCGGCCGAAGGTGTCGCCGCTGTCGAGCAGCAGGGCGCCGCGCAGGCCCATGGTCAGGTCCATGGCGGTGCCGGCAAGCTGCGCCTCACGGCGAGCCATCTGCATGATCAGGGGCCGGGACTGCATGAACAGCGGCCGGTAGCCGTGCTCCAGCGTGCGGCGAAAGCCCTCCGTCATCACCGGCCGCATGATGTCGATGGTCGCGGTCAGCGCCGCGCCGCCCATGTAGAGAATGCTCGCGGTCTGCTTGGCGACGCGGATCGCGCGGGCGCTGGTGCTCCAGGGATCGCGGGTCAGGCCCACCGCGCCGCGCAGGCGGTCGCGCAGGCCGATGATGCGCTCCAGGTCGGCGTCCTTGGCCTTGGCCCGGCTCTCCCGCAGCGGGGCATCGCCCGCCGCCGCCTCCTTGATCTTCTCCATCCAGGCGTCGCCGATGGCCTTGCGGTCCTGGTACATGGAGACCAGCCCCATCTCATGGCCGAAGTCCGACCAGCGCAGGTTCTGGTGGCGCACGATCTCGATGTCGGCCGAGGTGGTGCGGACGTGATGGCGCAGCACGGCTTCGGCGTTGCTCTCCAGCCACCGCTCCACCAGTTCGTCGGGGATGTCGAGCGTGCGCCCGTGCAGGCTCATGGCGGCGCCCGTCACGCCGGGGTCGTCCAGATGCTGGAACGGCTCGTCGTGCAGCAACCGGGTCACCGTCTCCTTGGCCCGCTCCATCGCCTGCCCGGCCCCGTTCGGGTTGGTCTTGCGG
>JAEZPL010000598.1 GCA_023413605.1 Pseudomonadota bacterium | reverse complement strand
GGCAGGGACAGGGTGATCCGCGTGCCCCGGCCGGGCTCGCTCGCCACCTCGATGTCACCGCCGAGCATGGCGGCATAGTGGCCGACCAGCGTCAGGCCAAGACCGGCGCCGCGCCGCCTGCCGGTAGAGCCGGCGGCTCCGCCCAGGACGAAGGGCTGGAACAGCCGCCCGGTCTGCGCGATGGGGAAGCCGGCGCCGGTGTCGGTCACGCTGAAGCGCAGCCACGGGGCGCCGTCGCGCTCGAACCGTGCGGAGGTCAGGGTGACGGTGCCGCCCTGGGTGAACTTGCAGGCGTTGTCCAGCAGGTTCAGCAGGATCTGGCGGACCTTGTTGAAGTCCGAGTGCATCTGGCCCAGCGCCGGGCCGGCGTCGATGGTCACGCCGTTGCCGTTTAGGTCGGCGGCGGGCATCGCGCGCTCGCGCACCTCGACCAGCAGGCGGCTCACGTCGAAGTCCTGCAGCACCACGTCCATGGTGCCGGCCTCGATCTTCGCGTAGTCGAGGATGGCGTCCACCAGCGTGACCAGCTGTTCGCCGGTCCACTGGATCTGCTCCACGTCGGTCGCCAGTTCGCCGGCACCCAGCCGATGCAGCTCGCTCATCAGCGACTGGCTGGAGGTGACGATCGCGTTCAGCGGCCCGTGCAGCTCGTGCCCCATGTTCACGAGGAAATTGGTCTTGGATTGGTTGGCCCCCTCCGCCACCTCCTTCTCGCGCAGGAGTCGGCTGTGCATGTCCGCCGCCTCCCGCTTCAGGCGGTCGACCTCCACCGCGTTGTCGCGCAGCGTCTGCACCGCGCGCGCCATCGTGGCGATCTCGTCCTTGCCGGTCGAGGCGGGCAGCGTCACGTCCGTTTTGCCGGCCGCCAGGGCCGACACGGCGTCGGCCATGGCCCCGACCGGGCGGGCGACGCTGCGGTTGACGATCCAGATCAGGACCAGCCCGGCGGTCAGAACGAACACGCCGATCCACAGGGCAATGGTCACATAGCGCCAGGACTGGGCGCTCAGTCCGCCGCGCAGGCCAGCCGCGACGGCGTCGTTGCGTTGGCGGATCTCGGTGGCGTGGGCCGCGATGGCGGCGGCGTTCGGCGCCAGCGTGTCGGCGCGCAGCATGTCCTCGTCGAGCAGCGCCATCTCGATCTGGTCGAGCACGCCGCCGACGGAGCCCAGCGTCGCCTCGACCTCGTCGATGGTCTGGCGCGTGCCGGGAACCCACAGGTAGCGGTTCATTTCCGCCAGACGGTTGCGCGCCGCGGTCAACTCCGCGCGCATGCGCAGGGCGTCGCGGTCGTCACGCCGGTCGATGAAGCGGGACAGGTGATCCTGCATCAGCAGGATGGACACGGTCGCATCGCTGGCCAGAGCCGCCGAGTCGACGCCGCCGGCGTCCTTCAGCCGGGCGAGGCCCTGGCGGACCTGGGCGACCTGCGGTTCCAGGACCTGATCGCCGAGGCGGGCGCGCTCCGACCGCAGGGCGACCAGCTTTTCGAAACCGGCCCAATAGGCGTCCAGCGCGCCGCGCGCCGCCTCCACCGATCGGCGGTCGGCGGCGGTGGCCACGGTCGATTCCAGCGTCGTGAGCTTGTCCAGCACGCCGTCGCGGCGCAGCCCGGCGTCGTCCAGGCTCTGCAGGTCGCCCGCGGCCAGATGGTCGCGCACCGCGACTTCCAGGTCGCGCAACCCGATGTCCAGGTCCGCCGCCGCCTGCGAGGCGTCGGCGTAGGTGGAAAAGGTCCCGACCTCCCGCGTCACCCCGTACAGCGACACGACGCCGATCAGCGCCAGCAACACCACCAGAGCGCCGGCCACCCCGAAGCCGAGACCGATCCGGCCGGCGATGGTCAGATTGCGAAGATGAGGCAGATTGCGCAGGCGGGGCACGCCCCGAAAGCGGGAGCCGAGAAGCGGCGATTCGCCGGTCCCGGAAAGGGTGCCGTTCCGCTTCACGCCAACTCCCGTGCGCGCTGTCGTTTGTAGACCAAGTGATCCGGCCAAGCTGCTGCGGGCCGGTCAAGGCCCGGCGTTGTCACAACCCTTCCGTGGAAACGGATGGGCGGCCGGGATTGTAGCTTGCCGCGTCCGGTGCGCAAACAGACAAGTGCGAACAATCACCCGGCGTTGCCATGGAACGCGTAGGCGTGCATGCCGATGCTGCCATGTTCAAACCCGGCGTGCAGGCGTTCGGTCCGCACCGCCTCCCCGGCGGCCCCGAGCGCCACGGGAAGCGGCAGGAAATGTTCGTCCGTCGGGTGGGCGAGGCGCGATTCGGGGCAGCGGGTCTGCCATTCCGCGACCGAGTCGACGTCGCCCGCGGCGAGCACGCCGTCCAGCCAGTCGGCGAAGCCCTTTGCCCACTCGGCGGCCTTGCGCTCGCCGAAGCGGAAGTCGCGGAGGTTGTGCACGGCGCCGCCGCTGCCGAGGATGAGCACGCCCTCCTTCCGCAGAGGGGCAAGCGCCCGGCCCAGCGCGATGTGGTCCGCGGCGCTCCGGCCGGGCTGGACGGAAAGCTGGGCGACGGGGATGTCGGCTTCCGGATACATCAGCGTCAGGGGGACCCATGCCCCATGGTCGAGCCCCTGGTCGGGATCGACCACCGCGCCGGTCAGGTCGCGCACCCGGTCGGCCAGCGCCGTTGCCCCCGGAGCCGGGTAGCGCATGTCGTAGAGCGCCTTGGGGAACCCGTAGAAGTCGTGGATGGTGTCCGGCCGATCGGCGCCGCTGACCGCTGGGACGCGGGTGGTCCAATGGGCGGACACCGCGATCACCGCGCTCGGCCTGCCGAACCGCTTCCCGAGCCCCGCCAGAAAATCGCGGCCGGGCGAGTCCTCGATGACGAGGGTGGGGGCCCCGTGGGAGACGAAGACGCTGGGGAAGGGGAGGGTGGCCATGGGAATGCTCCGGGTTGCGTCCGCCATTCGACCAAAGAAAAACCCCGGCGCCAAGGCCGGGGTTTCTCGAAACTCCGTTGCTGGAACAGCAACGATGTTCAGTGCAGGTGCTTCGGCAGTTCCGCGATCGCCTGATCGATCAGCTTGTCCGCTTGGGCCGGCTGGATGCCGGATTCCAGAATGCGGCGGCTGGCGTTCACGGCCACGTCGACGGTCAGGTTGCGGACCTCGGCCAGCGCCGCGGCTTCCGCCTGGGCGATGCGGTCCATGGCCTGGGCCTCGCGGCGCTTCAGAGAGGCTTCGAGGTCGGCGCCGGCCTGCGAGCGCAGGCGCTCGGCCTCCTCGCGGGCGTGGGCGATGACGGCCTCGGCCTCCTTCAGCGCGTCGCGCTGGCGGGTCTGGTAGTTGGCCAGCAGCGCCTGGGCGTCTTCACGCAGGCGCTGGGCCTCGTCCAACTCCGCCCGGATCTTCTCGGCGCGGGCGTCGAGAAGGCCGGCGATGGCAGCCGCAGCCTTCTTCCAGACCAGGACGACGAAGATGATGAAGGCGAGAGCAACCCAGAATTCAGGGGTCATCAGCATCACCGGCGCTCCTCGATCACGGCGGCAACGGCCGCGTCGGCCTGGGCCGCGTCGACGTCAACCCCGGCCAGACGGCCGGCGACGTCACGAGCGATGTCGGCGGCGACCGAACGGACATTGGCGAGGGCCTGCTCCTTGGCCGCGGCGATGTTCGCCTCGGCGGTGCGCAGACGCTCGGCGATGTCGGCGTTCAGCTTGGCCTGACGGGCCTGGTTGTTCGCGTCGATCTCGGCGGCGACCTGGGCGATCAGGGCCTGGGCCTCGCTGCGAGCCCCGGCGAGGGACTTGTCGACCTGGGCCATGACGGCCTCGGCCTCCTCCTTGAGCGAGGCGGCCTTGCTGAGGTCGCGCGAAATGCGCTCCTGGCGCTCCTCCAGAACTTCCGCCACGCGCGGCAGCGCTTTCTTGGACAGGAGGTAGTAGAGGGTGATGAAGGTCAGCGCCAGCCAGAAGATCTGGGTGGGGAAGGTGGCGGGATTGAGCTGCGGCAGGCCACCGGCATGCTCGCCGCCGTGCGCGGCAGCGTCCGGAGCGTGCTCCGCCGTCGCCGCCAGGACGTTACCGGC
>JAEZPL010000560.1 GCA_023413605.1 Pseudomonadota bacterium | reverse complement strand
CCCGCCCAGCACCCAGTCGTCGCCCTCGCCGCCCATCACCACGTCGTTGCCGTCGTCGCCGTACAGCGTGTCGTTGCCGCCGGCGCTGGCCACCGTGTCGTCGCCGGCCCCGCCGTGCAACTCGTCGTCGCCCGCACCCAGATACAGCCACTGCCGGCCGGCGTCGCCATACACCACCTGCTGGCCGTCGCCGCCGACCAGCGTGGCGTCGCCGATCACCGCCGCGAACTGGACGTTGTCCAGCTGGATGGTCATCGGGGCGGCCACACCCGTGGTGTTCAGCACCACCGCCGTCGGCGTCCCGCCGCTCTGCGGGGTTCCGGTCACCCGGACCGTCACGGAGCCCGGCGGTGACGCGGCGTTGAAATCCAAAGTGCGGACCAGCAGCGCCGCGGTCTGCGGCAGCGCGTCGAGGAAGCCGCGCCCGCCGCCCTCCAGGTCGTTGCGCGACGGCGAACCCGCCGCGGTCCGCGCCTGGATCGCGCGGACCAGATCGTCCAGCGACTGCGTCGGGTTCTGTCGCTCCGCCGTGCCGCTGGCCGTCACCCCGACGCCGGCCGAAAGCCCGACCTGAAGCGTCGTCACCGTGGTGCCGCCCACCGTCTCCTGCATCACCGGCACGTCGGCCAGCTCGTCGTTCGCCGTCCCCGGATCCTCGACGCGGCCGCTGTTCGGCGCCTGCGCGACCACCGTGGTGATGGTGCGCCCTCCGTCACGCGAGGTCAGCGTCTGCACCGGCACGCCGTCGATCTGCACCGCGGTCTGCTTCGCCACCGAGGCGGTCGCCGCCGGGGCGTTGTTGCCCGCCGCGTCGCTCGCCGTCAGCGACAGCAGCAGCGTGCCGTCGTACAGGCCGGAAACGTCCACCCCCCCGACGGTGAGGCTGCCTCCGTTGTTCAGCGTCCCGGTCCCGGTCAGCGGCGTGCCGCCGCCGGCCGAACTCAGCGTCCAACGGACGGTGCTGCCCGCCTCGCCGCCGCTGACCTGGAAGGACACGTTGGTTTGCGTGGTGCGATCGACGGTATTGGCGGAGAAGCTGACCGTCGGTCGCGCCGGTGCCTGCGTGTCGACCAGCACGCTGCTCACCACGGACGCCGGGCCGCGGTTGCCGGCGGCGTCGATGGCGGTGGCAGTGAGGGCGTAGAGGGCGTCGGTCAGCGGCGCCGAGCCGAGTGCGGCCGTCCAGGTGCCGTCGGCGCCCGCGGTGACCGTGGCCAGCAGAGTGCCGCCGTTCGACACCTCAACCCGGCTGCCGGCCTCGGCGGTGCCGCGCACCACCAGCGTGGTGTCGTTGGTCACCGTCACCGGCGCGGTCGCCGCGTCGTCGGTGAACACGCCGGTCAGAGACGGTGCCGCCGGGGCCGTCCGGTCGTAGGCGACGGTGCGGCTGGCCGGTACGGCGGCGTTGCCGGCAAGGTCGGAAACGCCGGCGGTGATCGTCAGCGGGCCTTCGGCGAACGCCTGCACCTCGTTGCTGGTCAGCGACACCGTCCAGGCGTTGCCGTTGACCGTGGCGGTCTTCGTCACGCCGCCGATGGTGACGGTCACCGTCTGCCCGTCCTCGACGCCCGACGTGGTGCCCGACACCGACACGGCGGAATCGTCCTCGATGCCGCTGATGCGGTCGTCGCCCGCCACCGTGCCGATGGAAATGCTCGGCGCGGTCTTGTCGTAGACGATGGTCTTGGACGCCTGCGTGGCGGCGTTGCCGGCGCGATCCGAGACGTCGGCGGTGAGCGCCACGGAGCCGTCCGTCAGGCCCTGCACCTCATTGCTGGTCAGCGACACCGTCCAGGCGCCGGAATTCACCGTGGCGGTCTTCGTCAGGCCGCCGATGGTGACGGTCACCGTCTGCCCGTCCTCGACGCCGGTCGTGGTGCCCGACACCGACACGGCGGAATCGTCCTCGATGCCGCTGATGCGGTCGTCGCCCGCCACCGTGCCGATGGAGACCGTGGGGGCCGCGCGGTCGAACGTGACCGTCAGCCCACCGGAGTCGCCGCTTTCCGCCCCGGCGACGACCTGCCGGACGGTGAAGCTGACCGATCCGTCAAGGCCGGACGCATCGACGTCGGTAAAGCTGTAGGCGCCCGCCGCATCGGCGTTGACGGTGGCCCGCAGCGTCCCGTTGGCGTACAGCCGCACCGTCGCGTTGGCGGCGGCGCCGCTGCCGTTGACGGTGACGCTGCCCGCCTTGGTGAGGTTGTCGGTGTCGCTGTTGCCCGTGTCGGACGCCGCGGCGAGGTCCGGTGCGCCCGGCGCTACCGGGGCCACCGACAGGCTGGCCGTGTCCGTCGCCGAGGAGAAGGCCGACGAACCGCCGCCGCCCCCGGTCGCCACCTTGGTCCCGGCGGTCCCAGCCGTCTGATCCCAGGCCCGGAAGGTGATCGCCCCAGTGAGCAAACCGGCGTTGCCGCCGGCCGGCTGGTAGTAGAGCCGGTCCGTCGGGCGCAGCAGCAGCGCGCTTCCGCTGTCGCTCACCGTGCCGACCGCGGTCCAGTTGGCGCCGCCGTCGGTGCTGTAATACCAGGTGCCTCCCTGCGACGTGTCCACGCCGACCAGGGCGATGCCGGTGACGGCGCCGCTGTCCACGTCGGTGACGTTGGTGCCGATCGCCACGAGCGACGACACCGCCGCCCCGACCGCGCCGCTCGGCGCGCCGGCGGTTTGCGCGACGGCCGGCAGAACCACGACGGTGTCGCTCAGCACCGGGGCGTCGTTCACCGGAGCCACGGCGATGCCCGCCGTCGCGCTTGCGGTGCTGAACTGGCCGTTGGTCCCCAAACCGCCGTTCGCGGTGGTGTCGTTGCCGGCGGTGGTGCCCGCCGTGCCGGACGTCTGGTCCCAGGCCTTGAAGGTGATTCCGCTGGTCGCCGACCCGTTGTAATTGGCGTTCGGAACGAAGCGCACCCGGTCGGTGCCGGCGAGCAGCAGCGCCGAACCACCCGAGACGCCGGTGATGGCGGTCCAGGTGCCGGCCCCGGACTTGTACTCCCAGGTGCCGTTGCTGTTGTCCACCGCCGTGATGGCGATGCCCAGCGTGTTGCCGTCCGCGTCGGTGGCGGTGCCGGCGGAGGCCAGGATGCCGGCAACGGAATCGCCGCTGTTGCCGGCGGAGTCCTCGTCGACGCCCGTGAGGATGCGGGGGTCACCGCTCAGCATCGGAGCGTCGTTGGCGCCGGTGATGGAGACGGTCAGAGTCTGGCTGTCACCCAGGGTACCGTCGCTGACCGTGACGGTGAAGGTTTCCGAGCTGGCGGCCGTCAGCGCGTTGATCGCGCTGTCCACCGGGATATAGACGTACCGTCCCGTGACGCTCTCGAGATAAAGGGTGCCGTAGGTTCCCGCCTTCGACAGGTCGTAGGTGATACCGTTCGACGTGAAGTTGGCCGCCGCGCCCCCTGTGATGCCATAGGTCCGGGAGTCCCCGTCGACATCGGTCGAGCTGAGCCTTCTCCCCTGAGGCCCGAAGACGTCGGCCGCGGCCGTGTCGGTCAGGGTGATGGG
>JAEZPL010000493.1 GCA_023413605.1 Pseudomonadota bacterium | reverse complement strand
TCTCTTCCGCTTCGGCCGGTCCGGCGGGGGTGGTCCGGTAATGCCGGACCACCCGCGGCCCCAGCAGAGGAATGGCCGAAGGGCGCAGGCCGCACTGCGTCGCGATGCTTTCGGCGGAGATGCACAGATCGCCCTGCCGCCCGATCAGAACCGCCTCGTCCCCCGGCTGGACGTCCGGAATCCGGGAGACGTTGGCGAGCAGGCCGCTCATGAAGGTGGAGCCGACGATGGGCGCCGCCTGCCCGCGGATCAGCAGGTGCCCTCCGCTCAGCCGGTGCAGATGGTGCCCGTCGGAAAAGCCGAAGGAGACCATGGCCACCTGCATGCGCCGCCGCACCACCCCCGTCGCCCCGTAGCCGAGCAGGCTTCCGGGACCCAGCGCCGACACGCGCATGACGCGGGCCTTCACCTCCATCAGCGGCGTGAAGGGGAAGGCGGACTCCCCCGGCACCATGCGGATGCCGTAGAGCAGCGCCCCGCAGCGCACCAGCGTGCAACCGATCCGCAGGGCGGCGGTGAACAGCGCCGGGCTGTCGATGGCCGGGCTGCTCAGCGCGTGGACAAGCGGCGGCGTGAGACCGGCGGCGTTCGCCCGCGCCACCGCCTCGCCAAAACGTTCCAGTTCCTTCAGGCCCGCGCCGTCCCCGGCCCGGTAGGAGCCGGAGAGGTGCGTGTAGAGCCCGGCCAGACGCAGGCCGGGCATCCGGTCGATGGCGTCCAGCAGGTCGATCAGCGACGCGGCCGGCGCGCCGAAGCCGGCGAAGCCCGTGTCCACCCGCACATGGACGGGAACGGGCACGGTCTCGCCGGCACGGCTGGCCGCCATGGCCAGGCACTGGGCTTCCGCCAGGCTGGTGACGGTCGCCGTCAGCCCGTGCGAAGCCATCGTCGCCGCCTGTTGCGGCAAGGGCGGGTCCAGCACCAGGATCGGCCGTTCGATGCCGATCCGGCGCAGGGCCGTGCCTTCCTCCAGGTCGGCGACGACCAACCCGTCGACGCCGTAATGCTGCAACGTCCGGGCGACGACCGCCGCGCCGTGGCCGTAGGCGTCGGCCTTCACGACCCCGTAGACGGCCATCCCGACCGGAAGGCGCCGGCGCAGCGCCATCAGGTTGCGGCCAAGGGCGTGGAGATCGACTTCGGCCCAGGCGGTGGGCAGCCGCCGCCGGTCCATCGGCGCTCTCATCATGCAACAAACTTCGCGGCGATGTCGGTGGAGGATTCCTTGCCGATCTTGTCGAAGTGCGCCTCGATGAAGTCGTCCGCCTTGCTGCGGCCGGTTTCGAACATGTGCATCAGGAAGTCCCAGTCGGCGTTCAGCTTGCTGGTGACGCCCAGCTTTTCGACGACCTCTTCGGCATCCACGGTGTGGATGTTCATCCGCTTGTGCTTCTTGCCGTCCAGTTCGCCGTCGTCGATCAGCTTCGAGATGAAGTTCACGACCCGCAGTTCGCGCATCAGGCTGGAGTTGAAGCTCAGCGTGTTGACGCGATCCATGATCTCGCGGGCGGAGCGCGGAGGAACCGGCAGGCGCACCGGGTTGATCTGCACGATCAGGATGTCGCGGCTGTCGCACTGTTCGATCAGCGGGAACAGCGGCGGGTTGCCGGAATAGCCGCCGTCCCAGTAGAAGGCGTTGCCGACCTGGACCGCCTGGAACAGGAAGGGCAGGCAGGCGGACGCCAGCACCGCTTCCACCGAGATCTCGTTCGGCCCGAACACCTTCAGCCGGCCGGAGCAGACGTCGGTCGCCGCGATGAAGGTCTTGCAGGCGGGATTCCGCCGCAGCCGCTTGAAGTCCACGACCTCCGCCAGCACATCGCGCAGCGGGTTCATGTTCATGGGGTTCAGCTCGTACGGCGACATCATGCGCGACAGCGCGTCGAACATGTGCCACAGCGGGGAGAAGTCCATGTTCCCCTTGCTCAGCATCTTGTCGAGCGGGGTGGGCTGGAGCGGGCCTTTCTTCGCCTCGTCGGAGATGCGCTTCCAGAACTCGTGCAGCTTGGCGCGGGCGCCCTCCGCGCCGCCGATGCTCAGGCCGTAGGCGGTTACGGCGCAGTTCATGGCCCCGGCGCTGGTGCCGACGATCCCGTCGATGTTCAGGCGCCCGTCCTCCAGCAGCCGGTCGATCACGCCCCAGGTGAAGGAGCCGTGCGCGCCGCCGCCCTGGAGCGCAAGGTTGATGGATTTCACGGCCGTGCGGCGGGGGATGGACACGGTCGGGGCGGCGGGCGTCATCTGGTCGGGCATGGAAGGCTCCTGTTCTGGCGAGTTGAGGCTTTGCAGGGAGAAGGGGGGAGGGGCGCGGGACGGGCGGTTCAGCGCGTCGACTTCGGGCCGCCCGGCTTGCCCCGGCGCGGCTTCGCGGCTTTCTTCGACGGGGAAGGGGGAAGCGTTTCCCGGTGGTCCGGCACGGTCTGGCGCAGATGCGCGCGAACCTGCTGGATCCACTTGCGGGCGAGTTCCTCGGACACGCCGAGCGCCTCGGCGATGGCCGTGTAGGGCTGTTCCTCGATGAAGCGCATGTGGGCGGCCCGCCGCATGCGGATGTCGCGAATTCCGTTCAGGGAATCGAGCACCTTCAGGAG
>JAEZPL010000349.1 GCA_023413605.1 Pseudomonadota bacterium | reverse complement strand
CCCTGGCCGGCGATGGGGTGGATGGCGTGGGCGGCCTCGCCGATCAGGGCCAGCCGCTCCGCGATGAAGCGTTCGGCCAGCAGGACCGACAGCGGCCATGCGTCGCGCCGGGTCAGCAACTCGATGTCGCCCAGATAGCCGCCGGACCGGCGGGTCAGCTCGTCGATGAACTGGTCCTCCGGCAGCTTCAGATACATGTCCACCAGCGACCGCTTCTCGCTCCACACGATGGAGGAACGGTTCTCCGTCATCGGCAGCACGGCGAAGGGGCCGTTGGGCAGGAAATGCTCGACCGCCACGCCGTTGTGCGGCTCCGAATGGCGGATCGTGCAGATGATGGCGGTCTGGTCATAGGCCCAGGTGCGCAGCTTGATCCCAGCGCTCTCCCGCGCCAGCGAACGGCGCCCGTCGGCCCCGACGACCAGCCGCGCCTTCACCACCCGCCCGTCGGCCAGCGTCACCGTGGCGCCGCTGCGGTTGCGCTCGATCGATACCGCCTGGGCGGGAGCCAGATGGTGCAGGCCCGGCAGTTCCGCCGCGCGGGCGAACAGGGCGCGGCGCATGTCCTTGTTGTCGAGAATCCAGCCGAAGGGCTGGTTCTTGCCGTCCCAGGTCAGGTCCTTGTGATCGTAATGGACAAACAGGGGCGAGAACTGGTCGGCCACCCGGATGTCCAGGATCGGACCGGCGTCGGGCTCCATGTGCTTCCAGACGCCCGCCCCCTCCAGCACCTTCATCGAGGCGTAGGCGACCGCCGTGGTGCGGATGTCGAAACCGTCCTCCCCCTGCCGGTCCGGGCTGTCGCGGTCGATGCAGACCACCGGCACGCCCGCGGTGGCCAGCGCCGCCGCCATGCTGAGCCCGGCCAGTCCGCCGCCCAGCACGACGACGTCGGTCGTGATCTCATGCGCTGCGGTGGTGCCCGATTCGATCATGATGGCGCTGCCCTTCGATCAGTGTACGCGGGTACGAACAATCGTTCCGCTTTGCGCGGATGTCCAGTGGCGCGGCGTCGCGGCCCACGAATTGCGCAATTAATAGGCATGGCCTGCCCAATCGGACGGCGAAACAGTCGGGGTTCACGGAAAAGGACCCGTTCCTGCAACCGGCACGATTCTTGAAGACATTGATTTTTACGGTCGAGGCGGACAGGCTCGAGTCACCTTCGGAAAACCCGCCGGCAAGGCGGGATCGGTCGATGGGAGGCCGGGCGACCGCAAGTGTCCGCACACACGCTTACAAGGGGAAGCCACATGAAACTGGTTATGGCCATCATCAAGCCGTTCAAGCTCGACGAAGTGCGCGAGGCGCTGACGTCGCTCGGGATCCAGGGCCTGACGGTGAGCGAGGTCAAGGGCTTCGGCCGCCAGAAGGGTCAGACCGAAATCTACCGCGGCGCCGAGTATTCCGTGAGCTTCCTGCCCAAGGTGAAGGTCGAGGTCGCCGTGTCCGACGACCAGTTCGAGCAGGTGGTCGAGGCGATCCAGAAGGCCGCCAACACCGGCCGCATCGGCGACGGCAAGATCTTCGTCCTGGAAATCGCCCAGGCCGTGCGCATCCGCACCGGCGAGACCAACGCCGAAGCCCTGTAAGTCGCAGCAGGTCACGGCGCGCGACCGGTTCGTTCCGGGTCCGCCCACAGGGGCGGGCCCCGAGCGCGCGCCCACCATTTCCCCGCCGCCTTTCCCGCATCGGGTGAAGGCGCCTTCGGTTTCTCTTGCCGGGCGGCCCTCGGTGACTTGTCCGGGGTGCCGCCATTCCTTTGCAGGCCGCCGCCAGACGGTGGCTTCGCACGCTGTATGCTTTCCCATAACCGGTGCTGGACCGGGGCTTGTCCGGTTTTGTTCCCTTGTGCCGGGACTCCCCCGCCGGTAGGATCGTTTCCGATTCGTACGGGTCACGCCGTATGGGCGGATTCGTCCTTTTGGAAGGATTTTCGGCGGCATGTCCATCCCGGACCTCGGCACCTTCGCGCTCATCAACGACCGGCTCGACCGGCTGTCCGATTATCCCTTCACGCGGCTGGCGACGCTGCTGTCCGGCGTGACGCCGCGCGCCAACGTGGAGCCGATCATGATGTCGGTGGGCGAGCCGCAGCACCAGCCGCCGGCCATCATCGACGAGACGCTGCGCGCCAACGCGCACCTCTGGGGCAAATACCCGCCGGTGGGCGGCACGCCGGAGTTCCGCGCCGCCGTCGGCGACTGGCTGACCCGCCGCTATGCCCTGCCCGCCGGCCTGTTCGACAGCGAAAAGTCCGTGCTGCCCGTGTCCGGCACGCGGGAGGCGCTGTTCCTGCTGGCCCTGCTGGCCGTGCCGACGTCCAAGGCGGGCAAGCAGCCGGCCGTGCTGATGCCCAACCCCTTCTACGCGCCCTATGAGGGTGCCGCCCTGCTGGCCGGGGCGGAGCCGGTGTTCCTGTCGGCGACGCGCGAGACCGGCTTCCTGCCCGACCTCGACGCTCTGGCGCCGGAGCTTCTGGAGCGCACCGCGCTGTTCTACCTGTGCACCCCGGCCAACCCGCAGGGCGCCGCAGCCGACGCCGTCTACCTGAAGAAGGCCATCGGGCTGGCGCGGCAGTACGGCTTCATCCTGGCGGTGGATGAATGCTACGCCGAGATCTACCTGGACACGCCGCCGGTCGGCGCGCTCCAGGTCGCCACGGGCCTCGACCACGGTGGGAAGCCGTGGGCGAACCTGCTGGTCTTCCATTCCCTGTCCAAGCGGTCGAGCGCCGCCGGCCTGCGCTCCGGCTTCGTGGCCGGCGATCCGGAGCTGGTGTCGCGCTTCTCCCGCGTGCGCAGCTACTCCAACGCCGGCATGCCGCTGCCCGTCCTGGCGGCCAGCGCCGCCCTGTGGCGCGACGAAGCGCATGTGGAGGAGAACCGCGCGCTCTACCGCGCCAAGTTCGAGGTGGCGGAGGCCGCGCTGAAGGGACGCTTCGGCTATTATCGGCCGGCCGGCGGCTTCTTCCTGTGGCTGGATGTCGGCGACGGCGAGGAGGCGACGCGCCGCCTGTGGGCGGAAGGCGCCATCCGGGTGCTGCCCGGCGCCTATTTGTGCCGCAGCAACCCCGGCGAGCCGAACCCCGGCGCACCCTTCATCCGCGTCGCGCTCGTCAACGACACCGAAACCGTCGCCCACGCCTGCGCCGCCATCGCCCGCATCCTGGGGTGAGCCCCTCTAGTCCCCTCTCCCCTCCGGAGAGAGGGTTAGGGTGAGGGGGCGCCCGGCAAGGGTGTCCGAGCACTGCATCTGACCTACCTTTCCGGCCTTCGGCCGCCCCATCATCCTGACCTTCTCCCCCGGAGGGGAGAAGGAATCCGGCACCAGCACGTTAGGGACCTCCTGCCCATGGCACGACCCGCAAACCCTCGCAGCGGAAGCGGCAAATCCTCCAGCCGGTCGGAGAAGCCGCCTTTCTTCTCGCCCGCCATGCGCGCCTTCGTGGTCGCGCGGGCGCGCGAGCTGGCGGGATTCGCGCTCGGCGTGGTCGGGTTGATGCTGCTGATCGTGCTGGGCAGCTACAGCCCGTCCGACCCGTCCTGGAACGCCGTGCCCGCCGCCGGGGCCAAGACGCAGAACCTGTTCGGCCTGTTCGGCGCCTATCTGGCCGACCTGCTGATCCAATCGCTGGGCTGGGCCGCCTATCTGCTGGCGCTGGTGCCCATGATGTGGGGCTGGCGGCTGAGCCTGCAGAAAAGCGTCCCGCATCCCCTGTTCCGCAGCGTGCTGGCGGTGTGGGGCGTGCTGTGCATCGCCATGCTGCTGGCCGGCATGTCCACCATCGACGACGATCCGCTGCGCGGCCATCCCGGCGGCAGCTTCGGCATCGTGCTGCTGGAAGGCGTCAGCAACCTGCTGTTCGGCGGCAACGGCAAGTCGGTGGTCGCGACCTCGGCCGGCGTGTTCGGCGCCTTCATCCTGTTCGTCGCCATGGGCCTGTCCATCGGCGAGTGGCTGGCCAGCCTGCGCCAGCTTGTCTCCGCCATCGGCCGGATCGGCCGCGGCGCCCGCGCAGGCGCCACCCTGGTCCGCGAGCGCGGCGGCGAGGCCGTGAGCAGCGCCGCCCGCCGTATCGGCGACGTGACGCGCCGCGAGCCGAGCTTCGCCGCGGGCAAGGGCTCCCCCACCGACGCGCCGGGCACGCAGGACGACGATGCGGACAGCGGCGCCCTGCGTGCCCCGTCGCGCAACGGACGGGCGGCCGGACGCACCGAGCCGACCGTGGAGCCCCGGTTCGAGGACAAGCCGCGCGCCGTGCCCGTGGTGACCAGCGCGCCCGCCGGCGGGTCTGCCGGGGGAGCCAAGGGGAAATCCGCCGATTCCTCCCGCCGCGACACCCCGCGCCAGGCCGCCCTGCACCTGGAGGAGGCCGACGGCTACGAACTGCCGCCGCTCGACCTGCATCAGGTCGTGCCGGCCGGCAGCCGCGGCGAGAAGGTGGACGAGGCGGCGCTGCGCGAGAACGCGGTGAAGCTGGAAGGCGTGCTGTCCGACTTCGGCGTGCGCGGCGAGGTGCAGAAGGTTCACCCCGGCCCGGTCGTCACGCTGTACGAGCTGGAGCCGGCCCCCGGCACCAAGTCGTCCCGCGTCATCGGCCTTGCCGACGACATCGCGCGGTCGATGAGCGCGGTGTCGGTGCGCGTCGCCGTGGTGCCCGGCCGCAACGTGATCGGCATCGAGCTGCCCAACGCCAGGCGCGAAACCGTGCTGCTGCGCGAGCTTCTGTCCGCCGACGCCTTCGACAAGGCGCCCGGCAAGCTGGCGCTGGCGCTGGGCAAGGACATCGGCGGACAGCCCATCGTGGCCGACCTTGCCCGCTTCCCTCACCTTCTGGTGGCCGGCACGACCGGTTCGGGCAAGTCGGTGGCGATCAATACGATGATCCTGTCGCTGCTCTACCGCCTGCCGCCCGACCGCTGCCGCTTCATCATGATCGACCCCAAGATGCTGGAGTTGTCGGTCTACGAGGGCATCCCGCACCTGCTGTCGCCGGTCGTGACCGATCCCAAGAAGGCGGTCGTCGCGCTGAAGTGGACGGTGCGGGAGATGGAAGACCGCTACCGCAACATGTCCAAGCTGGGCGTGCGCAACATCGAGGGCTACAACGCCCGCCTGCGCGAGGCCCGCGCCGGTGGCGAGCTTCTGACCCGCCGCGTCCAGACCGGCTTCGACCCCGACA
>JAEZPL010000447.1 GCA_023413605.1 Pseudomonadota bacterium | reverse complement strand
CCCCCTGCCAATCTATGATACAGGTGTTACACCAATCGTATCTCTGAGATACAGGTGGCCGATGAGCGACGCGCCCACCACCTTGAAGTCCCATTACCCCTGGCTGCTGCTGGCCCACCAGCTGCCGCAGAAACCCGCCTATTTCCGCGTGAAGATCTGGCGGCGTCTCCAGGGGCTGGGGGCGGTGGCCATCAAGAACTCGCTCTACGCGCTGCCGGCCGGGGAGCAGGCCCGGGAGGATTTCCAGTGGCTGCTGCGCGAGATCGCAGAGGGCGGCGGCGAGGCGGCGGTGTTCGAGGCGCGCTTCGTCGACGGCCTCACCGATCCGGAGGTGCGGGCGCTGTTCGACAAGGCCCGCGACGCCGATTACGAAGCACTCGCCGTCGAAGCCAGAGAACTGTCCGAAACGCTCGCCGCCAACCCGAAGACGTGGATCGCGCGCAAGGGCGATGTCCGAACCCAGGCCGTCCGTCTGCGGCGGCGTCTGGCGGAGATCGCCGCCATCGACTTCTTCGGCGCGGGCGGCCGGGAACCGGCGGAAGGGCTGCTCACCGGGATCGAAGCCCGACTTGCCGCGACGGACAACGGCCCGGCCCACGAGGAAAGGAGCAAGGCCACCAGGGACATCGGGACCCTGGCGGGGCGAACCTGGGTGACGCGCCGCGGCGTGCAGGTGGACCGGATCGCCTCGGCGTGGCTGATCCGGCGCTTCATCGACCCGCAGGCCCGCTTCCGGTTCGTGCCGGACAAGGGATATGTGCCGGAACCCGGCGAGCTGCGTTTCGACATGTTCGAGGCCGAATACACGCACGAGGGCGACCACTGCACCTTCGAGGTGCTGCTGGCGAAGCTCGTGCCGCCCAACCGGGCGCTCCAGGCGATCGCCGAGATCGTCCACGACATCGACCTGAAGGACGGCAAGTTCCAGCGCGAGGAGGCGCCGGGCATCCGGACGCTGCTTTCCGGCATCGCCGCCGCCACCGACGACGAGCACCGCCTGGAACGCGGCGGCGCCGTGTTCGAAGACCTTTACGAACATTTCCGCAGAACGCATGACTGAGGAGACCGATGATGGCCGAAGCGCAGGCCGCTGCGGATACAGCCGTATCTGGTACGAAGGACGGCGGGCACGGGGTGAGCCTGGGCGAGGCCACGCGGGTGTGGGCGCGGATCGCCGCGCTCAGCTTCGGCGGCCCGGTCGGGCAGATCGCGGTCATGCACCGCATCCTGGTCGAGGAAAAGCGCTGGATCGGCGAGACGCGGTTTCTGCACGCGCTGAACTACTGCATGCTGCTGCCCGGCCCGGAGGCCCAGCAGTTGGCCGTCTACATCGGCTGGCTGATGCACCGCACGGTGGGCGGGCTGATCGCCGGCACGTTGTTCGTGCTGCCCGGCGCGGTCGCGATCATGGCGCTGAGCGTGGTCTACGCCGCCTTCGGCAACGTCGGCTTGGTGCAGGGCCTGTTCTTCGGGCTGAAGGCCGCGGTGCTCGCCATCGTGCTGGAGGCCGTGGCGCGCATCGGCAAGCGGGCGCTGAGGAACCGGGTGATGCTCGGCATCGCCGCCGCGGCCTTCATCGCCATCTTTGCCTTCGACGTGCCCTTTCCGATCATCATCCTGGCAGCCGGCCTGACCGGCTTCCTGGGCGGGCGCCTGGGCCGTCCGGAGTTCAAGACGGGTGGCGGTCACGGAGCCACCGGCGGGACGGTGCTGGCCGACGCCGACAGCCTGCTCGGACCGGGCACGCCGGCCCACGCCCGACCGTCGCTGGGCTGGTCGCTGCGGGTCGGTGGCGTCTGCCTCGCGCTGTGGCTCGGCCCGGTACTGGCGCTGCTGCTGGCCTTCGGCCCGTCGGACGTGTTCAGCCAGATAGCCGTCTTCTTCTCCAAGATGGCGGTGATCACCTTCGGGGGCGCCTACGCTGTGCTGGCCTATGTGGCGCAGCAGGCGGTCGAGCATTACGGCTGGCTGCAACCGGGCGAGATGCTGGACGGGCTGGGCATGGCCGAGACGACGCCCGGGCCGCTGATCATGGTCGTGCAGTTCGTCGGCTTCCTGGGCGCCTTCCGCGATCCCGGCGCCCTGCCGCCGCCGCTGGCCGGTGCGCTGGGCGGACTGCTGACCACTTGGGTGACCTTCGTCCCCTGCTTCCTGTGGATTTTCCTGGGCGCCCCATTCGTCGAGGCCCTGCGGGGCAACCGCGCGCTCGCCGGTGCGCTGTCGGCGATCACGGCGGCGGTGGTGGGGGTGGTGCTGAACCTGGCGCTGTGGTTTGGGATGCATGTGCTGTTCCATGAACTGCACCCCATCGCAGTCGGCGGCTTCAGCCTGGAACTCCCCGTCTTGTCCTCGCTCGACCCGACGGCGGCGGTGCTCACCCTGGCAGCGGTGCTGGCCGTGTTCGGCTTCAAGGTCGGGATGATTCCGGTCCTGCTGCTGTGCGCGGCAGCCGGCCTTCTGCTGCGCGTCGTGGCCTAACTGTCCGACGGCGCCAACAAATCCATCCGGGCATGCCTCCGGCATAGGTGCCCGGCGGTTCGGCCAACTCACCGAAGATCACGTCCGAGTTTGCCCATTCCATCGGTTCGGGCCGACGCCGCACACTGTGCGCACCGTTCGCACTCAGGGCCTTGCCTGAAAAGCCGTGCTTCAAGACTGCCTCGCCTGATCGGGAGAGCTCCATGTCCATGAAGACCATTCTCGTCCATGTCGACCTGTCGCCGGGCTGTCCGCAACGGCTGCTGCTCGCGGCCGACATCGCGCAACGGCTCAAGGCCAGCCTCATCGGCACAGGACTGTCCGACAACGACCTCGAAGAAGCGGACGAAGGGATGGCGGGGGCAGCGGAGGGGCGATTCCGGACCCTGCTGCGGGACACGCGGCTGCCGGGCGAGTGGCGCCCCGCCGATGGCCTGGAAGAGACCTTCATCTGCCGGCAGGCCCGAACCGCCGATCTGGTGATCGTCGGGCAACGCGACCCGGACCTGACGGCTGGCCTCGGCCCTGAGGAGGTCATCGTGGCCTGCGGGCGGCCGGTGCTCGTCGTTCCCTACACCGCCATCCGTACGCCGGTCGGGGAGGCCGCGCTGATCGCCTGGAACGGCAGCCGTGAAGCCACCCGGGCCGTGCACGACGCCCAACCGCTGCTGGCCATGTCGAAGGCGGTGACGGTGCTGTCCGTCAATCCAGATCCCGCTGAGGATTGGGGTGGCCGCGGTCTGGCGCATGACCTGAACCGCCGCGGCTTCTCGGCCCAGGCCGAAACCCTGGAAACGGGCAAAACCACCGTCTCGGAAACGATCCTGTCCCGAGCGGCCGAACTCCGCGCCAGCCTGATCGTGATGGGCGCGTTCCGGCGCTCGCCCCTGGGGGAGCTGTTCTTCGGCGGCCTGACGAACGCCATGCTTCGCGACATGACCGTTCCGGTGCTGATGGTGCACTGAACGGAAAACGGCGAACGGAAAACGGCGGCCGGATGGCCGCCGCCGTTGCCCAAAATTTTTACCGGGAGCGGTGGTTCCGCCGGCTTACTCGGCGTCGGACCACAGCTTGCCGCCGCTGGCCCAATTGCTTTTCTTGATGTCGTGAAAGATGACGTCGACGGCGGACGGGCTGCAGCCCAGCGCCGCGACCGACGCTTCGGTCAGGGCCTTGGCGTAGGCGCGCTTCTGCTCGTCGGTGCGGCCTTCGAAGAGTTGCACGTTGATGGTCGGCATGGGTGTTTCTTCTCCCTCGTCTGATGTGAAGCCGTCGTCCGGGGCTTTGGCGCACAAATCGGCGTGAGGGCGGAATCCGCCTGCATCGAGCGGTGATCAGGCGACCTTGCGGGTGGCCGGCCAGCCCAAGCTGGTCACGATGTTCATGACGTTTTGCAGCCGATGGCGGCCTCGACCTTCTGGGCTGACAGACTCCGGGCGCGCAGGGGGCGCCCGATCAGTTGCTTGTAGCGCATCATCGCCGCCTCGTCAAAGGAGCGGCGGCCGTACTTGGACGGCTCTGACGGGACGGCGATGATCAGCGCACCGCCCGGCCACTGATACGGCCGGCGCATGAACGCTTCATGTTCGGCCGGCCGGATGCCCCTTTCGCACGTTGCTACGCAACGTGCTGCCGGGGTTGAACCAAAGGCGTTTGATGGAAGCCATCAAACGCCTTTGGTATGAGCGGGTTCGGCTGCCCCCGGCCGAACCCGCCATGCTGCCCAAGGGTATCGGCTGGCGGGCCGTGCGCCGCACCGATGAACCGCGCCCGAGCCGGACCGGCTGATGCTGCGGCGCACCGGCGAGGTCGTCTCGAAGGTGCTGGAGGTACCGCGCTCGACGCTGACCGAGTGGCTCGGGCGCACCGCGGCGGCGTGAAAGCATCGAGTAGCTGCGGGCTCTCTGCGTTTCGGGCCGGTTGCCGTGACAGAGCCTCAGGGACCCCTTTCCCGTCAGCCGGGAAAAGGGCGGCATGAGAACTCCTGCTCTCGTCCCTACACCCCCGGAACCAGTTCGACCTTGACCCAGCCGGGCTGGCGCAGGTCGAACTGCTTGTAGGCCTCCAGCACGCCGGTCATCGGTTCGACGTGCGAGAGCACCTGGAGCGGGTCCACCGCGCCGGACGCGACCATCGCCACAAGTTCGGGCAGGTACTTGCGGTGGTTGCAGTTTCCAGAATTGATCGTCAGGTTCTTGTTCATCACCGCGCCGATCGGGAAGAAGCGGTGCGTCTGCGGATAGACGCCGATGATGGACAAGGTCCCTGCCTTGGCGAGGGACTCCACCGCCCAGGTCGCCACCAGCGATGGGGCATCACCCGGCTTCCACTGGTTGCCCTGCGGGTTGGTCTGTGGCGCGACCTGTTGGAGTTCCTGTTGGAACTGCTGGGCCTGCTTTTCCAATTGCGCGGCTGCCGGGCCGGACTTCGGCCGCTCGGCGTCCACGCCCACCGCGTCGATGGCCCGGTCCGGCCCGATGCCCCCGGTCAGATCGCGGATCGCCTGAACCGGATCCTCCTCGTTGAAGTTGACAACCTCGGCGCCCAAGGCCTGCGCCCGCTCCAGGCGCGAGGGATGGCCGTCCACCGCGATGATCCGCGACGCGCCCAGCTGGCGGGCGCTGAGGATCGCGAACAGCCCCACCGGACCGCAGCCCCACACCGCGACGATGTCGCCGTCCTTGATCTCGGCGAGGTGCGCACCGAAGAAGCCGGTCGGGTAGATGTCGGACAGCAGGATTGCCTGATCGTCGGTGACGCCGTCCGGCAGCTTGACCAAGCCGACGTTGGCGTAAGGGACACGGACGTATTCGGCCTGGAGTCCGTCGAAGGGGCCGGTCATCTCCGGCCCGCCGAAGAAGGCCGTGCCAGCCAGGGGGCCATTGGGGTTGGCGGTGTCACACTGCGCGAAGTAGCCGGAGCGGCAGTAGTTGCATGAACCGCAGCCAATGGTGGATGGAATCACCACGCGATCCCCGCGCTTCAGATTGCGCACCATTGGGCCGACCTCCTCGACGATGCCGACCCCCTCGTGGCCGAGAATGGTGCCGGGCTTCATGCCGGGCAGCGTGCCGCGGATCATGTGCAGGTCGGTGCCGCAGATGGCGCTCGCCGTGATGCGGACGATGGCGTCGGTCGGATCCTTGATCTTGGGTTCGGGAACGTCGTCGACGCGGATGTCGCCGACGCCGTGGAACACGACGGCTTTCATGGTGAGGCTCCCTGCAGGGGACGCGCGCGGGCGCGCCGGGTCGCGGTTCGTCCGCCATGCCAACCTGAGGGGATCGAAGCGGTTCCCTTACCCTGCGACGTACGCCGGCCGCATCACCCGCTGGACCAGCGCCGCCGCAGTGCCACCCACGTGTGTTCCAGCCAGATTATGGCCCGCCCGACCGGCTTTCGCAGAAAGGGAACGTCCTGCGCAATGAGCAACAGCCCAAGCGGCAGCATCTCGATGCCGAGCACCGGCAGGAACCACAACATGCTGCCGAAGATGAACAGCACCCCCAGCGGGATGCGGATCAAGCGCGCCTTCGGATCGCGGAGCCAGCGTATCGCGCGGGCGACACGGTCGGGCGCCTCATCCTCCAGCCCATCATAGGCGCGGTCGAGCGTCTTCTGTCCATTGTCGGTCATGGGTGGCTCGCGCCAAGAGCCGTGACGTCCCGGACCACCCCAATCACTCCTTTGACTCCCGCGTCGGCAGATCCTTGCGCTTGGTGGACGCCAACTCGTGGAGTTCCTTCTCGCTCATCGATTTGGTCATCTCCTTGGACGCGCCCCGGAGGCTCGATTCCGGTTTCTCGCCGCGCTTCGCCGCGAGTGCCGCGCCCGCCGCCATCTGCTGTTTCTTCGACTCCGCCTTGGCCATCGCACCGCTCTGAAGGTCCCGGGAACACCCAGCACCAACAGGATTGGACGGCCATGGTGCCGCGATGTCTCGCAGGATGCGCTGTTGACGCCGCATCCCCCACGTGCCGAAGGAGCCGCCTATGCCCCGCAACGCGTCCGAAATCCTGGTGGACACGCTCATCGAATGGGGCGTGGAGGTGGTCTTCGGCCTGCCCGGCGACGGCATCAACGGCATCATGGAGGCGCTGCGCACGCGCCAGGATCGCATCCGCTTCATCCAGGTGCGCCACGAGGAGTCGGCCGCCTTCATGGCCTGCGGCTACGCAAAGTGGACCGGCAAGATCGGCTGCTGCCTCGCCACCTCGGGACCCGGCGGCATCCATCTGCTGAACGGGCTGTACGACGCCAAGCTCGACCACGCGCCGGTGGTCGCCATCACCGGCCTGCAGTACCACGATCTGCTCGGCACCTTCACCCAGCAGGATGTCGATCTCGACAAGCTGTTTGCCGACGTGGCCGTCTACAACACCCGCGTGATGAGCGCCGCGCACATGGGCAACGCCGCCAGCCTCGCCTGCCGCACCTCGCTGGCCCGGCGCGGCGTCGCCCATCTGTCGATCCCGGTCGACGTGCAGGAGGAGCCGGACACGGCGGTGGCGGCCTCCAGTCGCAACGTCGGCAACCACGTCTCCAACACCATGGCCGAGGGACTGCGCCTGCCGGCGCCGGAGCTGATCGACCGAGCCGCCGCCCTGCTGAACGCCGGCCAGCGGGTGGCCATCCTCGCCGGCTGCGGCGCGCTCGGCGCCTCGGCCGAGTTGCTGCGCACCTCGGAGCTTCTGGCGGCGCCGATCATCAAGGCGCTGCTCGGCAAGGCGGTGGTGCCGGACGACCATCCCAACACCACCGGCGGCATCGGCCTCCTGGGCACCCGCGCCTCGCAGCAGGCGATGGAGGAATGCGACACGCTGCTGATCGTCGGCAGCACCTTCCCCTACATCGAATACTATCCGAAGCCGGGGCAGGCCCGCGTCGTGCAGATCGACCTGGACGCCGAGCGCATCTCGCTGCGCGCGCCGGTGGAGGTCGGCCTCGTCGGCGACGCCCGCGCCACGCTGGAGGCGCTGAACGCCAAACTGGCGCAGAAGGCCGATCGCTCGTTCCTCAGCAAGGCGCAGGTCCGCATGGCGGACTGGCGCAGCCTGATGGAGGAGGCGGCGCTGCGCCCCGGAACGCCGATGAAGCCGGCCCGCGTGGTGCACGAGTTGAATAAGCTGCTGCCCGAGAATGCCATCATCGCCACGGATTCCGGACAGAACACCGAGCTGTGCGCCCGTCACATCGACCTGCGCGGGACCATGATGTTCAGTGTGTCCGGCCTGCTCGCCTCCATGGCCTGCGGTCTGCCCTACGCCATTGCCGCGGCCATCGCGCACCCCGACCGGCCGGTCCTGGCGGTGGTCGGCGACGGCGGGTTCACCATGCTGCTCGGCGAGTTGGCGACCTGCGTGAAGTACCAGTTGCCGGTGAAGATCCTGGTTATGAAGAACAACACGTTCGGCCAGATCAAGTGGGAGCAGATGATGTTCTTCGGCAACCCGGAGTTCGGCTGCGACCTGCAGCCCATCGACTTCGCCACGGTGGCCAAGGGCATGGGCGCGCGCGGCTTTCACGTCGCCGATCCCGAGCGCTGCGCCGCGGTGCTGGCCGAGGCCTTGGCCGTCCCCGGCCCGGCGGTGATCGAGGCCGAGGTCGATCCCAACGAACCAATGATGCCCCCCAAGCCGCCGGAGGCGTATGTCAAGCACCTGCGCCAGGCTTTGGAGAAGGGCACGCCGGGCGCCAAGGAGATCGAGCGGGCGCTCAGCGAGGCACCGTCCAACCGCATCCTGGATTCCTGACGGTGCGCCATGCGGCCCGACGATACGAACGGACCGGTGCACCTAGCCCTCGACAACACGGGCCTGAAGGTCTACGGAGCCGGCGAATGGTTAACCGACAAGCACGGCGCTCGCGGGCCACGGCGCTGGCGCAAGCTGCACCTGTGTGTGGACGCGACCTCCTCGACCATCGTGGGCGCGGTCCTGACAACCACCGGGGCCGGTGACGCCTCGCAGGTTGGTCCCTTGCTCGCGCAGACGACCGGCCCAATCACAACGGTTTTGGCGGATGGCGTCTACGATGGCGAGCCGATCTCCACAACCATTCCTCGCCGCCGTCTTGGGGTTGATGATCCGGCCGGCGGCGATGGCGCTGACGACACGCGTGAACCAGTCCGGATGTTGGGCTTCCTGCGCATTGTTTCCGTTCGCGTGACCATGCCAATCGGCCACAGCCGCCAATGGGACGGACGTTGTTGCAGCGCCGGCCACACCGGCAGATGCTCCGCCGCCTCACTGCGGCAACATCGTCCGACGCCCCACCACGGAAGGTCACTACCGTTTCCGTGGCACGGCCACCTCACCCGGTCGACGCGATGTTGAGTGACAGAACCGAGGCCAACTGCCGCGGCGTGACCGGCTTGTGGATCAGGCCGAAGCCATGCGCCGCAGCGTCGCGCTGCGGTTCGGGGCCGATCTCCCCGGTCAGGATGACCCCCGGCACGCGCTCGTCCAGGAAATTCCGAATCATCAGGATGACCTCCGTCCCGATCCGGCCGTCGCGCAGGCGGTAATCGGCGACGATTACGTCCGGCTTCAGCTTGTTCTCGCGCAGCCGTTCCAGCGCCTGTTCGGTCGACCCGGCGATCACGACCTTGTAGCCCCATTCGTGCAGCATGCTTTGCAGGCCCATCAGGACCAGCGCATCGTCGTCCACGATCAGCGCGACCTTTCCCAGCCCGATGGCCGGCGGAGGCGGTTGGTGCGGAAGCGGAACGCCGGCCGGCACCACGCCCAACGGCACGTCGATGCCGAAGGTCGATCCGTCCCCGATGGACGAATCGACGGACACGGGATGGTCCAGCAGCCGGGAAATGCGCCGCACGATGGCCAGCCCGAGCCCAAGTCCCTGGGTCCGGTCGCGCTCCAGGTTGGCGACCTGATGGAATTCGTCGAAGATGCGCTCGATGTGCTCGGCCGGGATGCCGATGCCGGTGTCCCGGATTTCGATGCGCAGGTGATCGCGCCGGGGAATGCAATCAATCAGGACGCGGCCCTGGTTGGTATAGCGGATCGCGTTCTCAACCAGATTGGCGATCAGGCGCCCCAGTAGGACGCGGTCGCTGCGCACCACGGTCAGGCAAGGTACCGCGTAAAACTGAAGCCCCTTGCCCGCGGCCACCGCCTCGTAGGTGGACACCGCCTGGTCCAGCACCTCGGCCATCGGAAAGTCGGTGATCTGCGGCTTGACGATGTCCGCGTCGAGCCGCGACACGTCCAGCAGGCTGTCGAGCAGCCCTTTCAGGGCGTCCATGGCGCGCCGGAGATGCTCCAGCACCTCTTTGCCCTCCGGGTCGTGCACATGCACGCGCAGAACCTCGGCGAACAGGAACAGCGACTGCACGGGTTGGCGCAGATCATGGCTGGCCGCCGCCAGAAAGCGCGATTTCGACTGGTCGGCCCGCTCCGCCCCTTCCTTTGCGGCCCGCATGGCGTCCTCCGCCGCTTTCCGATCGGTGATGTCGCGGGACACGCCGACCAGGCCCACGACGGTTCCGGCCGAATCCCGCAGCGGTGCCTTCGAACTGAGGTAAACCTTCACCCCGTTTTCCGCGGACGGGTCGGGCACATACTCTTCGGCGACGACCTCTTCGCCGCTGGCCATGACCTCACGGTCGACGGCCGCGATCTTCTCGGCAAAATCGGGGGGCAGGAATTCCGTGTTCCAGCGCCCGGTGATGGTCTGCCGGTCCAGCCCGTAGATGCGGGCCGTGGCGGAATTCACCATCAGGAAGCGGCCTTCGCGGTCCTTCACGTAGATGGGCTCCGCCACCGTTTCCAGGATACGGTCCAGCAGCGCGTGGCTGTCTTCCAGCTGCCGTTCGGCGTTCTTCCGGGCAGAGATGTCCTCGACGATGGTGATGCGGGAGAGCTCGCCCTGGTTCAGGTCCTGGTTCAGGTCGCGGAGACCCGGCCGGGCGAGCGACGACGTGACCCGGACCCACACCGGGCTGCCTGATCGGGTGACGTACCGCTTTTCCACGGCGTAGCTGTCGATGTCCCCGGCCAGCAGTTGCCCGACCCGCTCCAGTTCGGCGGGCAGATCGTCGGGATGGGTAATGTCACGGGCGTTGCGTTGAAGGAGTTCGTTCCGCTCGTAGCCCAGGATGGAGCAGAGCTTCGCGTTCACGTCCAACAATCGCCCGTCTGGGGCCACGCGCTTCATGCCGATGCCGGCCTGCTCGAACAGCAGGCGGAACCGCTCGTCATGATGCGGCGGTTTGGGTGAGGTTTCGGTGATGGTGATGGTAAGTACGGTGCAGTCCTGGAACGGCGAGACCTGGACCCGGTGCCGCAACATCCGGTCGGCCCCTTCAAGCTCGAAAACAGCCCGCCGCCGGTCGGCGAACGCCGGTTCGGCGTGCTCCCGGAAGGCCTGGGCCATCCCTGCCGGAAGCGCATCGCGGATGTCCTTTCCGATGGGGTCGTCGTCCGCGCCGAAAAGGGTGCGTGCGGGGGCGTTCAGGTCGACGATGCTCCAGCCAGTGTCAAGCAGCACGACCGCATCCGGCAGTAAGCCTCGATCCAGATCCGACATCGGAAGCTGTCCACTTCTGTGCGTCTCACCATCGAGGTCCGCCGCCGGCGCGTTTACCTCAATCACTTCTTTGCATGCGCGCTAATATTGGCTGAGAAAAAGGGCTTTTACATTGGTGCGTAAGTATATCCGCCCGAGACGGTACCGTTCGAGCGGCCGCCCGGTGGGACGTCGGGAGGGAGAGCCCGGTGCATGAGCCTCTTCAGAGATGCGCCGAGCGTGTTCCCATCGAACGGCTTGGCCAAGACGATGGCGTCCGGGTGGGTTGTCGTGCACAGGGATGCGGGGTCGCGGCAGGTGCAGACCACGAAAGGAATGCCCCGGTCCCTCAACGCGTCGGCGATCGGCAGGCACAGCGACCCGTCCAGGCCGGCTTCGAGGATGGCGACGTCGATGGGGGCGGTGCGGGCCAGGTGCAGCGCTTCCTGCTGGGACGTGACCGGACCGACCGGCGTCCCGCCCATGACGCGGATCAGATGCCGGAATCCCTGGGCGACAATGGTGTCCGTTTCGAAGACAAGTATGTTGCGGGCGGGCAGCGCTGCAGCGTATGCCGCGACCGGTTTTGCCCGGGCGTCGTCCGGCGGTGCAGCCTGTTCGGCGGATTGGGCCGAGGGCTGGGCCGGACGATGCAGGCAGTGCCGCAACGGCAGGCGCATGGTGCAGACCAACCCCTCCAGTCGCCAGTCCTTGTCGATGGTTCCGCCCAGATTCCGCACCAGCACCTCGATCAATGCCGATCCGAAACCCCGCCGGCTGGGGGCGGTCACCGGTAGCCCCCCGCGTTCGGTCCAATGCAGGACCAGCTCGCCGGACGGGTCCGACGCGCCTTGCCAGCGCAGTTCCACCTGCCCGTCCGCTGTGGCGAGCGCGCCGTACTTGGCCGCGTTGGTGGCGAGTTCATGCAGCAGCATGCCAAGGCACTGCGTCGCCTTCGGCGTGAGCGGCAGAGAGCCGCCGGACACGAGCACCCGCTCGCCAAGCCCGAACGGTGCCAGCTCCTCGCGCACCAACTCCGGGAGATCCGCACAATCCTCCAGGTCCCGGCCAACCAGGGCATGCGCCCGCGCCAGGGCGGTGATGCGTTCCTCGACCTTTTCGACGAAGGTGGGGACATCGGGGGCCTGGGTCATGCGGATCACCGACTGCACGACGACCAGCAGATTCTGGGAGCGGTGATTGAATTCGCGCGCCAAAATCCGGAACCGTTCTTCTTCGAGCGCTTGAGCTTGGGCATGATCGCGGGTGTCTGTCACGGGAACTGCGCCTCCAACCACGGCGGGTTCGGTCATAAGCGCATTGCTATTCCTTTGGGCCGAGTTGGAACAGTTGGGTGTGGCCCTTACTCCTACCCCTTTCTGACCAGCCGAACGCGGCCGGGGCGCCTCACGCCGGTCCCAGCGCCCTTCGCACCGCGTCGATCAGCACGGAGGCGGGCGTCGGCTTCTCCATGACCGGAGGCAGGCCGGCGGCAGCGGCGCGCTTGCGCATCGCCGCGTCCGGGCGTCCGCTCATCAGCAGCGCCGGCATGGACAAGCCACGGCGGCGCAACTCCTCGATGGCGTGGAAACCGTCGAGACCGGGCATGTGAACATCGATCAGCAGACACCCGCGCGTCCCGCCGTCGAAAACGGCGATGAACTCCTCGGCCGACGCAAAGCTCCGTACCTCGAAGCCGAAGGCCGCCAGCATCATCGTCAACGAGTGCCGGAAAGCATCGTCGTCATCAATCACCACCACCATCGCGTCCGATCGCTCTTCCATCGTGGTCTGGCCTCCCGATCCGGGCGGGCCAGGTAAGGGGGTCCGCATGGCTTCGGAGATGGCAACCCCGGCCAACCTGTCAATTGGGTCCTGCCCTTACCCAATTCGATCGCCACCGCCCTGGAGCCGCGTCAGCACCCCCATGCGGATGAGATCCGACGTGGTGCGGACGCCCAGCTTTTCCATGATGTGGGCCCGGTGAACCTCCACCGTTCGCGGGCTGATGGCAAGGTCGATGGCAATCTGCTTGCCCAGCTTGCCCTCGACCAGCCCGTCGAAGACGTCGCGCTCCCGCCCGCTCAGCGTGGCGATGCGCGCAGCGGCGGCGGTGGTTTCGCTGCGCAGCCGCTGTTCGTTGCGCCGGACGTTCAGGGCGCGCTGGATCGTCTGGATCAGCGCTGCCGAGGCAATCGGCTTTTCTAGGAAATCGACCGCGCCGGCCTGCATGGCGCGCACCGCGGACGCGATGTCGCCGAAGCCGGTGATGACGATGACCGCAAGGGGACTGCCCGCGGCGGCCAGATGCTCCAGCAATTGCTGCCCGTCCATGCCGGGAAGCCGCAGGTCGGTCACCACACAGCCCTCGGCGTCAGGATGGACACCGGCCAGGAACGCCTCGGCGGATTCATAGGCTTGGGCGGGCATCCCCGCCACCGCCAGGCGGAACACGAGCGCGTCGCGGACCGGTTCTTCGTCCTCGACGATGTGGATGATCGGAAGTGGATCGTCAGGCATTCTGCTTTTCCTCCTCCGGAAGCGCTGCGGGCAGCGTGACGCGGAACACGATTCCACCGCCGGGGTCCGGCCCGGTTATGATCAAACCGTCGTGCACGATGATAGGCCAGCAGATGAACAGGGCCAAGCCTGTGCTGCTCACACTTGGTTGTGGCAATGGATTTAGCATGGCCGGACACGAACATCTCCGTGAAGCCTTTCCCGCCAGTGCCGGCATGTTGCATGGAATTTCCTGCGCCGCGGCAGAATGCCGTGCTTCTTCATCAGGATTTTTCTCATCCAAATTTTCGGATACATCCATAAATAAGTCTCTGCCACCCTCGGAAAACCATACCGCTTACCTCTTGGCCTATAGCGGAACGGCTTTACGTTCGCTGAGTTGGTATGACATTGGGGGCAGGCACGGGGCACGGGGCACGGCACGGCGGCGGGGCGCCCTGGACAGACTCCGCAACGGGACGCCACGGGGCACGCGCGGGGCATCATCCACAAACCGGCGACGCCGCGCCTGTTGGGGCAGGTTCTGGAAAGCCGTCTGACAAGGCAGGCGCGGCCGGAGGAGGGGCGCCATGAGTGACGACGCGAAGGCCCACGGAGCGAGCGACGGTGGATCGAACAGCGGCGGATCGGATGATGGGGGCCGGTTGGATTACCAGCTCCTCTTCGAAGGCAGTCCTCACCCTTACATGGTCCTGCGGCCGGACGAGTCCTTCACCATCGCAGCGGTCAACGACCGGTACATGAAGGTCACGGAAACGCGGCGCGCCGAAATCGTCGGGCGAGGCCTGTTCGACGTCTTCCCCGACAACCCCGCGGACGCGGGGGCAAACGGCGTCAACGACCTGCGGGCTTCTCTGAACCGTGTGCTGCGGGAAGGCGTGCAGGATATCATGGGCGTGCAGAAGTACGATATCCCCGGCGCCTCCGGCGAGGCCGGCTTCACCGTGAAATACTGGACTCCGGTCAACACCCCGGTGTTCGATGCCACCGGCGCGGTGGCGTTCATCCTGCACTATGCCGAGGACGTCACCGAGTTCATGCTGGCGCGCGAACGCTCGTCGGAAGCGAACGAACGGATCGAGACGCTGCGCGAGCACGCGACCCGTATGGAGGCCGACGTCCGGCAACGCACCAGCGACGTGAAGGACGCCAACCGCCGTATCAAAGAGGCCATGGAGGAGCTGGCGCACCGCGAGGCCGAACTCGCGCACCTGAACGAACGGCTGACGGAGTTGGACCGGGCCAAAACCGAGTTCTTCTCCAACATCTCCCACGAGTTCCGCACCCCGCTGACGCTGCTGCTGGGGCCGCTGGGGGAGATCCTCGCCGGGTCATGTGGCGCGGTTCCGGCCGATGTCCGCGCCGCGCTGGAGACGGCGGAGCGCAACGCACTCCGGCTGCTCAAGCTGGTCGACGCGCTGCTCGATTTTTCCCGCCTGGAGGCCGGCCGGACGCGCGTCCGGTATGAGCCCGTGGACCTCAGTGCCGCCACTGTGGCGTTGGCGAGCCACTTCGGATCCGCGGGCGCCATGGCGGGCCTGCGGCTGGTGGTGGACTGCCCGCCGCTTGGCGCGCCGGTCCATGTCGATCCCGACATGTGGGAGAAGATTGTCCTCAACCTGCTGTCCAACGCCTTCAAGTTCACCTTCAAGGGCGAAATCCGCATCACCCTGCGCCGGGATGGGGATTCAGCGGTGCTAAGCGTCGGCGACACCGGAACCGGCATTCCCGAACATGAACTGTCCCGCATCTTCGAGCGCTTCCATCGCGTCGAGGGCGCGCGTGGGCGCAGCTTTGAAGGCTCTGGCATCGGACTGGCGCTGGTCCATGACCTGGTTACACTTCATGGCGGGACCGTCGCGGTGTCCAGCACCGTCGGACAGGGATCGGAATTCCGCGTGACCCTGCCCTTCGGTACAGATCACCTTCCCCCGGACTCCGCCATCCCCGCACCGCCTTCCAACGCGCCGAGCCTGCGGACCCGGGGCTATGTCGAGGAGGCTATGCACTGGCTGCCCGATCCGGCGCCGACGGGCATGCCGGAGGGAATGACGCCTCGCGGCGCGTCCGTGCTGGTGGCCGACGACAATGCCGATATGCGCGCCTACCTGATACGCCTTCTGGAAGGCGCCGGGCACAGCGTTCAGGCGGTCGCCGACGGCGAGGCCGCCCTGGCCGTCGCCAAGGACGGCTCGCCCCCCGATCTGGTTGTGACCGACGTGATGATGCCCGGCCTCGACGGCTTCGGCCTGCTGCGGGCGTTGCGCGGCGACCCGCGCACCGCCGACATCCTGGTTTTTCTACTGTCGGCACGCGTCGGCGAAGAAGCCCGCCTGGAGGGCTTGGCCGCCGGGGCTGACGACTACGTCGTCAAGCCGTTCCGCGCGCCCGAACTGCTGGCTCGCATCGACGGCGCACTCCGCCTGGCGCGGAACCGGCGGGAAACCACCGGGCGTGAGCACGACCGGCGTGCCGAGTCCGCGCTGGAATTGGGAAGGGCGGCACTGCAGGAGAGCGAAGAAAATCTGCGCTACACCTTCGACCTGAACCCACAGCTGTCCTGGACCGCTACGCCCGACGGAGCGATTCTCGACATCAGCCGGAGTTGGGTCGATCTCACCGGGATGACCCGTTCGGATCTTCTGGGGGACGGCTGGCTCCGGGTGCTGCATCCCGACGATGCGGCAAGCCGATTGGAGGCATGGAAACGCTCGCTGCGAACCGGCGAGGTCTACGATGCCGAGTACCGCCTGCGGCGGGCGGACGGTTCCTACCGCTGGATGCGCTCCCGCGCTCTGCCACGCCGCAACGCTGACGGGCAGATCGTGCGCTGGTACGGCACCAGCGAAGACATCGAAGATCGCAAGGTGGCCGAACAGCGTGCCCGCGACCTGCAGGTTGAACTGTGGCACGCATCCCGCGTCAGCGCCATGAGCGAGATGGCGGCGGCGCTCGCCCATGAAATCAATCAACCTCTGGGTGCGTCGGTCAACTACATCGAGGCGTGCCAGGAACTCCTCGCCGTTGGCACTCCGCAAGGGCTCGAGCACAGCCGCAAGGCTTTGGAAGCCGCTCTCATCCAGGTGACCCGCGCTGGCGAGGTGGTCCGTCGGCTGCGTTCCTACATCAGCAAGGGAAATGTGGAGCGCCAGCCGTCGGACCTCAACGGGCTGGTGCGGGAAGCCACCGGGTTGGCGCTGGCCGGGACTGAGCGGAAAAATCTGCGCGTCCGCTATGCCATGGCGGACGATTTGCCCGCCGTGACGGTGGATCCGGTGCAGATCCAGCAAGTTGTCGTCAACCTCGTGCGCAACGCCGTCGAAGCGATGCCACAGGACGATCCGCGCCGAAATCTGACACTTGCAACGCGCCGGACCGAGGAAGGCATGGTGGAGATGAGCGTCGGCGATACCGGCCCCGGCCTGGATGAGGAGATGGCCCGCGACCTGTTCAAGCCCTTCCTCACCACCAAGGCCACAGGAATGGGCCTGGGCCTGTCGATCTGCCGATCCATCGTGACAGCCCACAACGGCCGCATCCGGGCGGAACCGAACCCGGGCGGGGGCACAGTGTTCCGCGTGTCCCTGCCAGCCGGATCGAAGCGGGAGGAGTGCGGCGGTGGCGCCTGATGCCGCGACGCACGGCTCTGTTGCAAACTCTTGCTGTAGGCGCGAGATGATGGCAATCGGCATCACCGCCGATGATTTGCTCTAGCACCAACCGGAATGGCCTGGATCAACCTTCACCACCCACTCCACAAAATATTCGTCGCCTATTACTCTCTTTTGAACGGCTTCATACAACAGTTCAACGGAGCTTGTTAATTAACCAACAAGACTTTCTCAGAGAAAATTGGGGCATGTTCATTGCGCAAGATGCCAGATCAACCCTTCTGCGCGCGGAATGACACAGCCACCGCTGGTAAAGGGGTTTCCCATTTGCCGCAACCGGGAGGCCGCAGACCACGGCGAGGCGTGCTCCCCCGCGGGATCTCGGTTCTCTCACAGCCGCCGTCAGTCCCCCATCCACGCACCACGCTGATGCGCAGGCCCCCCTCGGGCGGTACGCCTCCGGTGAGTCTTTCAATTACCCACAAGCTGCGACGCGATTGCCGAGCCCAAGGCGATATCGATCAGGCGAGACATGCCCCGCCACATGACGGTGTTGATCGATTGATCATGGTCATCCAGAAAACCCGCCAACTCACGATGCAATAGACGGCGATCAACTTGACCAAGCGGTCGGCGCTTTGGAGGCGTGCCTGCTCCGTCCGGCACCCCGATTTCAGGACCTTATGAAACACTTCGCTTTCCACCTCACGGCGTACCAGCGCAGCTTTTCGATAGCCGCTTCCCGGGAGAGGACGGGCGGATCGGTGAGGAGCTTCCAGTCGATGCGGGGCCGGTCGGCGGGCGTCTCGCGCTCTCGAGCGTGCGGGACCGTCAGGGTGAGCGCCGGATAGCGCCTTTGTTTCCCGATGGGTGGGAAGACCCGCAGGCTGCGGTAGGTCAGTTCGACCTCGGCCATGCTGACATGACCGGTGCCATCCCGGACTTCGACGGTGTGCACGCCTTGCACCGCCACCTCGTCCATCACGTTGTCGACGGTCGTGTTGCCGTCGAGGGCGAGCCGGTCGACACAGGTTCGCACCAGGAAATGGGTCCCCAACTCCTGCGTCAAGCAGAACAGCTCGTCAATGTCGCTCTCACGATCACCGATATGGATACATCGTCCCGGATCGCCGAACAGGTCCGTGGCCCGGCGCAGGTTGTCCAGCCAACGGATGCTCTCCTTCTGCTCGATGGGCACCCGCGTCGGATTGACCTTCCTCTTGACGGCGGCGGTTCCCTTGAAGTTCGTCCGGGTCCAGACCTTGATCGCGCCGAGTCCCAGCGGCAAACCCTCGATCGTGACCGCCAAGCTGGCGTGCATCAGAAGCCCGCACACGGTGTGCATGCGGAAGCTGCCGTCCTTGTCCGGGCCGCTGTTCACCCGGCAGGTCTGGCCGATCTTCTCAGGGTGCTCACGGTGGAAGGAGAACTCCGTCGTATCCTGAAGAACCAGGATCGGGCCGGTGGTGGCGCCGACGCGTCGGCGGGTCGCATCGAAATGGCCGGCGAGGATATCCGCGTCGCTCACCCGGTCATTGGAAAAGAACCGATACGCTGCCTTCGTATTGGCCCAGTCCCGGCACGCCAACGGAATACTGTCGCCCATCGCTCCGGCAATCTGCTCGAGCAACGTGCGCAGGCGCCGCTCCAACCGCCCATCGGCGAGGCGGCAACCGGCGAGTTCATCGTCGATCCACGTCGATCCATGTGCTGGAACCCGCCGTCATTGGCACCTCCTGAACATCGTTCAGTGCCAACAGGCCGCAGCCTACCCCCAACAGGCCGCAGCCTACCCGCGTCCGGACCGCCAGTCCTCATCACCGGCGGAACGGCGCCAACATGGGGGTAATTGAAAGCCTCACCGGAGGCGTACGACTGGGAAGGCCCGGTGGACAGAGCAACTATGCGGCCAGAGGCACGCCGGCCACCTCGGCCCAGGCGGCAAAGGCCTGGGCTTGGGCGGCACGGTACTCGGAAGCGGAGCGATGGTCGCGGCGCAGGTTGACGAGGTTGTTGATCGGGTCGTGGATCGACAGAAAGCCTCGGCCCAATAGGGGCCGCATACGTCATCGACTTACGTCAGGCTTTCGATTTGGCATCGATGCGCGAGCAAGCAGCTCCATTCGGCTCTCTCTCGCCCGGCTTACCGCTACTTACTCGTCTCTAAAGCATGCAATGTGAAATGAACGGCGCGCAGGCTTGCCGCCCACGTCATACGTATGAACCTGCATCTGACTTGGATCATGAGTGAGTCCGACTGTAATAAAGCCAGGCTGGACATCCTCTTCCAAAGCGCTGCCGATCGTGCCTGCAAAGTTCGTCTTGGCGTCGCCCTGGAGCGGAATTTTCCAGGTGATCAGATATTCATTTTCTC
>JAEZPL010000444.1 GCA_023413605.1 Pseudomonadota bacterium | reverse complement strand
AGGGTCCGATTCTTTCGGAAACGGCGCGCCCCGCAACGAAGCACACGCCAAGCAAGGGAGAAACGCTATGGCCATGTGGGGAGGATCGTCCGCGAAGATCAACCGCGTGCTCGTCGGCGAATCGTTGGTCGGTGACGGCAACGAAGTCGCGCACATCGACCTGATCATGGGTCCGCGCGGCAGCGCCGTCGAAACAGCCTTCTGCAATGCGTTGACCAACAACAAGGACGGTTTCACCTCCTTGCTGGCCGTCGTCGCGCCGAACCTGATGTGCAAGCCGGCGACGATCCTGTTCAACAAGGTCACCATCAAGGGTGCGGAACAGGCCGTGCAGATGTTCGGCCCCGCCCAGCACGCCGTCGCCAAGGCGGTCGCCGACTGCGTGGCGGAAGGCACCATCCCGCAGGACGAGATCGACAACATCTTCATCTGCGTCGGCGTCTTCATCCATTGGGAAGCCAAGGACAACGCCAAGATCCAGGATTACAACTACCGCGCCACGAAGGAAGCCATCGAACGCGCGGTCGCCAGCTTCCCGAGCGCGCAGGACCTGATGAGCCAGAAGGACAAGGTCAAGCACCCCTTCGCCGCATGAGCGGGATCCGGCGCTCCTTCCCCGCGCAGGAGCGTCGTCATCCGGCCAACCCCTCCAACTCCGCGCGGCCGATCCGGCCGTCGTGCAGCGCCGTGGCGACCAGGGCACCGGCGCTGCCGCGCGACGCCAGTTCCCGAAGGTCGTCCCCGTTGCGCACGCCGCCGGCGGCGAACAGGCTCGTCTGCGGCGAGGCGCGACGCAGGTCCGACAGGCGGTCCCAGTCCGGGCCTTCGCCGGACCCGACGCGGGCCAGCGTCATGGCGATGACGCGCTGCGGCCAAAGGTCGGCGCGATGGAGCAGGTCGGGCGGTCCAATGAATCCGTCGCGGAAGTCGAGCGACAGGACGATCCGCGCCCAGGCGGGATCCACGCTCAACTTTGTCAGTGGTTCGACCCCGGCGAGGCTTTCGCTGCCGAGCACCGCGTCGCCAAGGCCGGACGCGACGAAGCCGCGGACCTCCTCCGCATCGCGGAACCCGGCATCGACCCAGAATCCGACCTGCGGAAAGACCGCTTTCAGCCGTGCCAGCGCGGGCCGGTTGTCCCCCGTTCCGAGGATGGCGTCGAGGTCGGCCGCGTAGATGACCCGGAACGGATGCAGGCCGAGGAGACCGCGAACCACCTCCACCGGATCGCTGCCGGCGCACAGGGACGAGCGCAGCGGCGGATACCGGCCCCGTTCACCCCGCAGCGCGTGGACCACGCCGCCGTCCCGCAGGTCGATGACCGGCACGACCTGGAACCCCGATCCCATCTGGTTCATGGCATGCGCATCCTGGTCTGTGAATTCGTGACCGGTGGCGGCATGCCGCCGGACTCCTCCATCCCCGCCGGCCTCGCCCATGAAGGCGACTTGATGCTCCGCGCCCTGGTCGGCGATCTGCTGGACGTGCCGGGCGTTGACGTCACGGTCACGCGCGACGCTCGCCTGCCCCCGCTGCCCCCGCCCGTCCGAAGCATTACCGTCAGCGACCCGCAGAAGTCCTGGGCGCTTTGGGAGGAACTCTCCCGCACCGTCGACGCCGTCTGGCCGATTGCGCCGGAGACGGACGGCGCGATGGAACGGGTCTGCCGTCTGGTTGAGGCATCGGGCCGCCGCCTGCTCGCCAGCCGCGCCGACACCGTGTCGATCACGGCGAGCAAGGCGGCGACGGCCGACGCCTTGGCTGCGGTCGGGCTGCCCGTGGTGCCGACGTGGCGCGTTGCTGACGTGGCAGTGCCTCCGGGGGATGGCCCCTGCGTCGTCAAACCCGATGATGGCGCGGGCTGCACCGACACGCTGTGCCTCCGCGACCGCGCCGCTTGGGTGCGATGGCGCGGGGCTGGCGACCTCAGCGGCTTTATCGTGCAGCCCTTCGTCCCTGGAACAACGGCCAGCCTGTCGATGCTCTGCCGGGACGGGCGAGCGTGGCTGCTGACCGTCAACCGGCAGAACGTCACCCTTTCCGGCGAAGTCTTCTCCTACCACGGCGGCGTGGTCGGGGGCTTGGCTCCGTCGCCGGAACTGCACGCGCTCGCCCGCGGCGTCGCTGAGGCGTTGCCGGGGCTGTTCGGCTATGTGGGCGTGGATTTCATCGCCGGGGCCGATGGCCCGTTGATCCTGGAGGTCAACCCGCGCCTGACCACCTCCTATGCGGGGCTGCGGCGCGCCACGGGGATGAACGTTGCGGCGGCGGTGCTGGGCTTGGCGGGGGAACCGCCGGTCATTCCCGGCCCGGTCGGGCGGATCGAACCGGTCCATCTGAATTTGGAGAAAGCGGCATGGAACCCGGCGGACTGATCGGGCTGGACATCGGCGGCGCCCACCTGAAGGCCGCCCTGTTCGACGAGGCGGGAACGCTGCGTGATCTCGACCAGCGCCCCTGCCCGCTCTGGCAGGGCCTCGACCGGTTGGAGGAGGCGCTCGCCCCCCTGCTTGCGCGCTGGGGCCATCCGCGCCGCGCCGTGGCGACCATGACCGGGGAATTGGCGGACCTGTTCGACGACCGGGCGGACGGCGTTCGCCGCATCGCCGGTGCCGTGCGCGCCGCCTTGCCCTCCACCCGGCTGGAGGTCTTCGCCGGACCGCGCGGGCTGGTCCCGGCCGACGCCGCTGCGGACCTCGCCGACGCCGTGGCCTCCGCCAACTGGTACGCGACGGCGCTGGTGGCGGCCATGCCCGGCGACGGGCTGCTGATCGACATCGGCAGCACCACGACGGACATCGTTCCCCTCGCGGGCGGAGGCCCGCGGCACCGGGGCTACACCGACGCCGAACGGCTGGAGAGCGGGGAACTGGTCTACACCGGCCTTGTCCGCACCCCCGTCATGGCGGTGGCGCGCACGGTTCCCGTTGCGGGACGCTGGCGCACGTTGATGGCGGAACTGTTCGCGACGATGGCCGACGTGCACCGCCTGACCGGCACACTGCCGGAGGGCGCCGACCAGCACCCCACCGCTGATGGCCGCGATCCCGGTATCCCGTCCAGCGCGCGGCGCCTGCTGCGCATGGTGGGCGAGGATCTGACACCGGACACCCTGCCGATGGCGCAGCGGCTGGCCCACCATCTGGCGGAGCGGCAGCTTCGGCACATCGAAGACGCGCTGGATCAGGTGCTGTCGAACGCTCCCGTTGCGGACGATGCCCCGCTGGTCGGGGCCGGTGTCGGCCGCGTGCTGGTGCGCCGCCTCGCCGGTCGGCGCGGCCTGCCCTACCGCGACTTCGAGGCGCATCTGCCCTTAGCACCGGAGCTGCGGGAGCGGGTCGGCTGGTTCGCACCGGCGGCCAGCGTCGGCTGGCTGGCCCTGCACGGTCCGTCCGCCGGCTGAAGGCGCAGCGGAATGCCGGGCGCGTGCATTGCACACACACTTTTGCCCGGTTGCCGCGCTGTTCGGCACCATCCCATACTCACCGGAATGACCGCGACGCAGGAACGACCTTCGACCAGCGCCGCCGCGCCCTTCCGGGCTCGTGTCGCGGCGGCGATGGGGGCTGTGTGGCTGCTGTGGACCGCATCCGCCGTGGCCGACCCGTTGCCGGCCAAACCGCTGCCGGTCGTGGAGGTCGCCCCCGGCGTCTTCGTGCACACGGGCCTGCACGAGGAAACCGACGCGGCCAACCAGGGGGACATCGCCAACTGCGGCTTCATCGTGGGCAGCGAGGCGGTCGCGGTGATCGACACGGGCGGCGCCCCGGCCATCGGGCAGAGGCTGCGCGAGGCGATCCGGGCGCGGACCGACCGGCCGATCCGCTACGTCATCAACACGCACATGCACCCCGACCATGTGCTGGGGAACGCGGCCTTCCTGCCCGATGGGGCGAGCTTCGTCGCGCACCGGAATTTCCAGGCGGGGCTGATGGCGCGCGGCAGCCATTACCTGCACGCCTTCGAGGAGGCGGTCGGCCCAACAGCAGCGCAGGACGTTGGGCTGATGCCGCCGTCCATCGCCTTGGCCGACCGGCTGGAGCTTGACCTGGGCCAACGGGTGATCGAACTGGCCGCCCAGCCGCCGGCCCATACGGACAACGACCTGACGGTGTTCGACCGGCAGACCGGAACGCTGTTCACCGGCGATCTGGTGTTCATGGAGCGGGCGCCGGCCATCGACGGAACGGTGCTCGGCTGGCGGGAGGTGCTGGACACGCTATCGGCGGTGCCGGCCGCGCGGGCGGTTCCGGGGCATGGCCCACCATCGGCCCCCTGGCCGGACGCGGCGGCGGATCTGCGCCGCTACCTGGACCGGGTGGTCGCCGGGGTCCGCGCGGTTCAAAAGACCCACGGCACCATCCAACAGGCCATCGCCACGGTCGCCACCGACGAAGCCCCGCACTGGCGTCTGTTCGGCGACTACCACCCGCGCAACGTGACGGCGGCCTTTGCCGAACTGGAATGGGAATGAAAGGGGAGGACGCGATGACGACAGCACACCGGAGGTGGGGGCACGGGAGTTGGAGCCGGCGCCCCCTGATGGCCGCCGCGCTGGCGGGGGTCGGGCTGCTGGGACTGTCCGGCGGTTCCGCCATGGGAGCGCAGGACGACGATGCCCGCTGGGACATGCTGCGCGACATGTATTTCGCCAACCGCCCCGTCGGGGACGCCGGCCCGCTGTTGAGCGTGGAGGCCCCGACACGCGCCAACGACGCGGCGCTCGTGCCCATCACGATCACGACGGCGCCCGGCTCCGACGTGGACGTGAAGGCTGTGCACCTGATCATCGACCAGAATCCGGTGCCGCTGGCCGCGACCTTCCGCTTCGCCGACGCCGGTGCCCCGCAGACGGTGGAGACGCGCGTGCGCGTCAATTCCTACACCAACGTGACCGCCGTGGCAGAAACCAGCGACGGCCGGCTGTTGAGGACCGCGCGCTTCGTCAAGGCATCCGGCGGCTGCTCGGCACCCGCCTTGAAGAACCCGCAGCTGACCGTCGCCCGTATGGGAAAGATGAAGATGAACCTGCCCGACACCATCACCGCCGGAAAGCCGATGACGGCGCAGCTTCTGATCAGCCATCCCAACTACACCGGCATGCAATACGATCAGCTGAATTATTATTACATCCCTGCCCACTACGTGAAGACCGTCAGCGTCCGCTACAACGGCGCGCCGGTGCTCGACGTGCAATCCGACATTTCGTTGAGCGAGGATCCCAGCATCCACTTCACGATGGTGCCGGCGGAGGCGGGAACGCTGGACGTTTCGGTCGAGGATTCGAACGGCCGCAAGTTCCAGGAAAGCTGGCCGATCCGGGCGAATTCCGGGTCTTGAAGTGGCGGACGGGACCGGCGTTCAGAAGCACTTCAGGTCGGCGGCGACCTGGACCTGCCGGAACTGGTCCAGCAAATCCTTGACCCAGCCCACGCCGCGCATCAGCGAGGCGCGCTCGCCCGGTACCTCCTGCATGACGCGCGCGGTTTCGACCGTGACGTAGTTGTCATAGGGAAAGTGCGCCGCGATCTCGTCGATGCTGCACGAGCATTTGCGCATGACGTCCTGCGTCTGCCCGTTGGACATCATGCAGCCCAGCACATAATCGACACGGGCGTAGGTGGGGTATCCGTCATCGGCCCGCGCAGTGCCGATGCCGATCAGAAGCGCGACGAGCGCGACGGGAACAGCGTTCTTGATCATGGGACGAGTCCGAACCGTTCAGCTTGACGGTGCGGCATCATGGTGCGGCGTTCCGGCGAATGGTCTCAAGCACTCATTCGGAGACGACCGGAAATGGAAGTCGGCCGGAGCGCCCGCAGCCCCCTGCCCGATCGGAAGCGGTACGCCCACGAACAGCGCAGCCATATTCGCGGCGCCGCGCATATCCACCAGGATGAACATAGGAAACCAAAAATGCGATCGTCATAAATCAGGCATTTTAAACGAGGGCGATGATCATTCCCGATCAAGGCACTGCCTTTATAATTATTCCAATTCGAATCTTGCTTGACGCGCCGTTTTTATTTTGCGTCGCACAACATTCTACCCACATTTTCCACACCGCTATCCATAAGTATCATGGCCGCGCCTTGGTTGTACCGGTAGGCTTTCGCATGGAGGGCCATGCTGGCAAGCGGCCCCGACATTCACCGGAGGGAGCGCACCATGAAAACCTGGCGCAAACCGAAGATCGTTGAGATTGCCGTCGGCAACGAAATCAACGCCTACGCCTGCGCCCAGCTTTAAGGGCAAAGGAAACCGTCGCGCGACAGCGTTCGCGACCGACCTCCGGCCGGCGGCAAGCCGTTGCGGTCAATCCGCACTGCCGCCGCGTCCTTGTCTCGCCCTTGTCTGGCAGGCTGTGTCGGGCACGCTGATGTGACGCGCAAACGGGGATTCGACGAGGCGCCATGGCCGCTCCCGAACCGCCCTACGCCATTCTGGCGGAACTGACCCACCGCTGCCCCCTGGCCTGCCCCTACTGCTCCAACCCGCTGGAGCTGGACGGCCGGAGCCGCGAGCTGGACACGGCCACCTGGAAGCGGGTCCTGGACGAGGCCGCGGAAATCGGCGTCCTGCACGTCCATTTTTCCGGCGGCGAGCCCTGCGCGCGCCCCGATCTGGAAGCGCTGGTGGAGCACGCCACGCAGGCCGGGCTCTACACCAACCTCATCACGTCAGCCGTCACGCTCGACCGCCGCCGCCTGGACCAGTTGAAGGCGGCGGGGCTTCAGCATGTCCAGATCAGCTTTCAGGACACGAGCGCGGACGCGAACGACCGCGTCGCCGGCTTTCCCGGCGCCTTCGAGCGCAAGCGCCGCGCCGCCCGCGCGGTGGTGGAGGCGGGGCTTGCGCTCACCGTCAACGCGGTGGTCCACCGGCACAACATCGACCATGTGGACGCGTTCTTCGACCTCGCGCTCGACCTCGGCGCCGGCCGGATCGAGGTCGCCAACGTCCAATATTACGGCTGGGGCCTGCTGAACCGCGGCGCCCTCATGCCGACGCGCGAACAGCTGGTGCGCATGGACGCGACGGTGCGCGCTCGGTTGCCCGAGCTTAAAGGGCGGCTGGTCGTCGATTACGTCGTTCCCGATTATTACGCCCACCGGCCAAAGGCCTGCATGGGCGGATGGGGCCGCCGCTTCCTGAACATCACGCCGTCCGGCAAAGTGCTGCCCTGCCACGCCGCCGAAACCATCCCCGGACTGACCTTCGAGACGGTGCACGACCGTCCGCTGGGGGCCATATGGGCGGACTCCCCGGCCTTCGAGCGCTTCCGCGGAACGGGCTGGATGCCCTCGCCCTGCCGGGAATGCGACCGGCGGGAGATCGACTGGGGCGGATGCCGGTGCCAGGCGCTGGCCCTGACCGGCGATGCCGCCGCGACCGACCCCGTGTGCGACCTGTCGAAGGACCACGGGAAGGTCGCCGAGCTTGCGGAACGCGAGGCAACGCGCGGCGATGTGCCCTTCGTCTACCGCAGGCACACCTCACGCGACGGTTCGAACTGCGCGAACCACTGTCCGGTGCCGTCCGCCTCCCCCGCGTCGTAATACAGCGACCGCATCCGCAGGAGGCCGGCGCCCTTCAACTCCGGGCCGGACACCATGCTGTGAAAGTCCTCGCCCCCATAGAGGCGGTGGGTGACGGTCATGTAGAGGCGTGCCAGCACGCCGTCCCGCAGCATGGTTTCCAGCATGCGGGGGCCGGCCAGCAGATACAGGCTGCGGAAGCCCAGCGCGCCCAGTTCCCGGACCAACGGCCCGCCCTCCACCCCGGCTCCCTGCCCCGCGACGATGACCGTGTGCCCGCGCGCGCGCAGCGCCTCGACCTTGTCCGGCGGCGCCTGCTGGCCGGTGGCGATCAGCACGCGCTGACCGGAGCGGGCCAGGGATTCAGGAAATGGAAAATCCAGGCTGGCGCTGGCGATCACCACGGCCGGCTGGGCGGGCAGCCCATTCTCCGCGCGCCAGCGCGCAAGGTCCTTTCCGGCGTCGCGCGTGCCGATCTGCAAGACATCGTCCAGGCGCCCCGCCGCGAGGTCGCGCAGATAGCCGCCGTGGGTGATCAGGCAATCCGCCTGAGCCTGGAGTTCGAGGAACAGGCGGAAATCATTCTCGCTGGTGAGGTCCAGCGGAAAGTGGCTTGTCCCGGTCCGCGGATCCCGCAGGGCGATGCGGCCGTCCAGGCTGCTGACGAAACTGCCGTACACGAATGGCGATGCGGCGCTGCCCAGGGCATGCACCTTATGGGCAAGGTACGTTCCCTCCAGCGCAACGTCTTCCGGCGGGCCGGGGTGAAACCGTATGATCCGCGCAGCCATCGTTAACTATAACATTGCGGCCACGATCGCGAACAGCGTTAATGACCAGGCGGGGGATCGGCGTCCCGGAAGGCGGGAGATTGTGGAATCCGGGACGACGCGAAAAGGACAAGCAGACATCTTTCCTTGCACAACGCGGGAGGCGAAGGTGCGGACATCGATGGCAGTGCTGCCTTTCTCGATCTTCCTTTTCGGAACGTCCTTGGCGTGTCAGGCCCGGGCTCATGACTGGTACACGGATCTGCGCACGACCGATGGCCGATCCTGCTGCGGCGGGGAAGACTGCCGCCCGGTGGAGTACCGATTCAGCCCGGAAGACGGCCATCAGATCCTGATCGGCGACCGCTGGTACGCGGTGAAGTCGAACGTGATCCTGCCCGTGTCCTCGCCCGACGGGCGCACCCACGCCTGCTACCGCGAATTCCAGGGGGCCGCCGGGCCGCTCATCCTGTGCGTCGTCCTGCCCGGCACGGCCTGATCAGGGGTGGGCCCAACGCTTTTCGGCCACCCGGAACAGCGCGACGAGCACGAAGGTCAGCGTCAGGTAGATCGCCGCCGCGGTCACATAGGGCTCGAACAGGATGTAGGACGTCAGCGTGATGGTGCGCGCCACGCCGGTGATCTCCATCAGCGTCACCGTGCTGGCCAGCGAGGTCGCGTGCATCATCATGATCGTCTCGTTGCCGTAGAGCGACAGCGAGCGCGTCAGCATGGCCGGGATCAGGATGCGCCGGGCGACGGTGAAGGGCGTCATGCCGTAGGCCCGCGCCGCCTCGATCTCGCCGGCCGGGATGTGGCGCATGCCGCCCGCGAAGATTTCGGTGGTGTAGGCCGAGGTGTTCAGGACGAAGGCGATCAGCACGCAGACCAGCGGGCTGGACAGCCACGGCCACAGGATGCTCTGCCGCAGCAGATCGAACTGCGCCAGCCCGTAGTAGATCAGGAACAGCTGCACCAGCAGCGGCGTGCCGCGGAACACCAGCGTGTATCCCAGCACAGGCAGCCGGACCCACGGATTGTGGGAATTGCGCAGCAGCGCCAGCCCCAGCGACAGGACGAAGCCGATGGCCAGGGCCATGAGCGAGAGCAGCACCGTCAGCTTCGCGCCCTGGGCGTAAAGCGGCAGGTTCTCCAGGATGATGTCCCAGTTCATCGCGGCATCTCGCGCGTTCCAAGGTCCAGGCGGCGCCCGATCCCCATCAGGATCAGGACCGAGGCGATCGCCAGCGCCAGATAGAAGCCGCCGGCGATCAGGTAGAAGGTGAAGGGCTGCCCCGTGGCCTCCGCCGCCCCCTTCGCCGTCAGCATCACGTCCTGAAGCCCGATCAGCGAGGCCAGGGCCGTCGCCTTCAGCAGGACCAGCCAGTTGTTGGTGAAGCCGGGCAAGGCCAGCCGGGCCATCTGCGGCAGCTGGATGCGGACGAAGATTTTCACGGGGCCGAGGCCATAGGCGCGCGCAGCCTCCACCTGCCCCTTCGGGATGGTCAGAAGCGCCCCGCGGAACGTCTCTGTCATGTAGGCGCCGAAGATCAGCGCCAGCGTCAGCATGCCCGCGACGAAGGGATCGAACTCGACGAAATAGTCGAACCCCGCCGCCGCGATCAGGTCGTTGCACAGCGTCGGCAGGCTGTAGAACACCAGCAGCATCAGCACGAGGTCGGGAATGCCCCGCACGGTCGAGGTGTAGATGCCCGCCAACGTGCGCAACACGGCGCTGGACGACAGCTTGCACAGGGCGCCGGCGAGCCCCAGGACGACGGAGAGCGCAAGCGCGCTCCCCGCCAGCTTCAGTGTGACGTACCCGGCGCTGAGCACCGTTGCGGCGTAGGCGGTCAACATCTCAGTCGGCCAACATCGGGGTCAGTGGGATCGCAGTCGGTTGTGTTGCCGTCAGTTGGTGCCGAAGTACTTGGCGTTCAGGGCGTCGAGCTTGCCGTTCTGGCGCAGCGTGGCGAGCCCTTCGTTGACGGACTTCAGCAGGGCGGTGTTGCGCTTGTTGATGGCGATGGCCACACCCTCGCCGAACTCCGGCGCGTCCTTGCCGGTGTAGCGCGGGCCGACCAGCGCGAAACCCTTGCCGTCCGGGCCGCCGAGGAAGGCGTGCTTGATCTGCGCCTCATAGCTCATGTGCAGTTCGGCCCGGCCGGAGGTCAGCTCCAGGTAAGGGGCGCTGCCGCTGGTGTAGCGCTTGATGTCCGCGTCGGGGAAGGTCTTGGTGACGTAGGCGTCCATCGGCGTGCCGGTCTGGACCGCGATGGTCTTGCCCTTCAAGCCTTCGCGCGTGAAGGTGTAGTCCTTGCCTTCCTTGGCGACGAAGCGGAACACCGGGCGGTCGTACACGTCGCTGAAGGCCAGGATCTTGCGGCGGGCCTCCGTCACGGTCAACTGCGAGATCAGCGCGTCGTACTTGCCGCTGACCAGACCCGGGATCATGCCTTCCCAGGCGGCGTTGATGATGTTGCACTTCAGCTTGGCGGCTTCGCAGACCGCCTCCATCAATTCCACGTCGTAGCCGACCACCTTGCCGTTGCTGTCGATGGATTCGAACGGCGGAAAGGTGGCGTCGGTGGCGATGGTCAGCGTGTTCTGCGCGGCGGCCTGCTGCGCGGACAGGCTGCACGCGACCAGGGCGGCGATACCGAAAAGACGGCCCAGCATTTTCATCTCTTTTCCCCGTTCATGGATGGTTTCGTTTTCGGCGCCGGGAGCCCGGCGTTCAAAAATTCGGCGGTTCGATCAATGCAGGCGTCCGGCGAGGAATTGCCGGAGCCGCGGACTCTGCGGCCGCTCGAACAGGTCGGCGGGCGATCCGCGCTCCTCCACCATCCCCTGGTGCAGGAAGAGAACCTCGCTGGAGACGTGGCGGGCGAAGCCCATCTCATGCGTGACGATGACCATCGTGCGCCCTTCCTCGGCCAGCGCCTGCATGACCTTCAGGACTTCGCCGACCAGTTCGGGATCGAGGGCGGAGGTCGGCTCGTCGAACAGGATCACCTCCGGCTCCATGCACAGCGCCCGCGCGATGGCGACGCGCTGCTGCTGGCCGCCGGACATGCGCGATGGGTAGCGGTCGTGCATGTCCTTGCCCAACCCGACCTTTGCGAGGTTGGCGTGCGCCCGCTCCAGCGCCTCGGCGCGGGAAATGCCCAGCGCGTGGACCGGCGCCTCGATGACGTTCTGGAGCACGGTCATGTGCGACCAGAGGCAGAAATTCTGGAAGACCATCGACAGGCGCATGCGCATGCGCTGAAGCTGTGCGGCGCTGCGGGCGCGCAGTTCGCCGGTGCGGCGGTCCGCAACGGTGTCGAGCGTTTCGCCGGCCACCGCGATGGTGCCCTGGTGCGGCCGTTCGAGGAAGTTGATGCAGCGCAGGAAGGTGCTTTTGCCCGAGCCGCTGGACCCCAGGATGCTGACCACGTCGCCCGCCTTGGCCGACAGGCTGACGCCCTTCAGAACCTCGTGATCGTTGTAGCGCTTGTGGATGTCCGTGACGGCCAGTTTCACCATACCAGTTTCACCATGTCTGCGTCCCGGGCTCGGCTTTGCCGGGCGGACGACGCGCGGGTCGGTCCGGTCCGGATCGGTTGCTGCGGGGGCTTGCCGGAGGCGGTGGACGGGCGGGCCGTCGCAACCATGTTCCCTTTAGAGACCAAAGCGTCGCCACAAGGGCAAATGATAAATCGTCAACAAAGTCATGACATAAATTCACGTTTAAAATATGGCCAAATGCCGGATCCTTGGGCAGAAAGGTGAACCCTGAATCCCGCTCAGCAAAGGGGTGAGGAAGCATCACTTAACGTCCCGCGCTCCTGGATGCCAGAATTCGGCGTCTCAATCGGAATGGAGCGTACCTTGGACAATCTCGGCCTTCTTCCTCCCGGCCTTGTCGTCAACACCATGAAGGGCGATGTCGCCGAGCATCGCGCGGGCGCCTGGTTGACCTGGGACGGGACCTTGGATCTGGACTGCGCCATCGTCGGCGTGCCCTATGACGGCGCGTCCGTCGTCCGCAGCGGCTCGCGCCACGGGCCGGACGCGGTGCGCCAGGGGATGATGTACTTCACCACCTATTCCAGCCGCGACCGGCGCGCCATGACCGATTTCCGCGCCGCGGACATCGGTGACGTGCAGGTGGTGCTGACCGACATGGAGGGCACCTTCCGCCGCATCTCCGACACGGTGAAGGCGCTGGTGTCGCGCGGCATCGTGCCGGTGATGATCGGCGGCGACCATTCCATCGCCTTCCCGAACATGCGCGGCGTGATCGAGGCCATGGGGCCGGGCAAGAAGCTGGGCGTGATCCATTTCGACGCGCACCACGACCTGCGCAAGGCCCATCTGGGCGCGGAATCCAGCGGCGTTCCCTTCCGCAAGACGCTGGAGATGGAGGACACGCTGCTGGAGGGCCACAACCTCGTGCAGATCGGCATGTCCGAGTTCACCAACTCCCCCCAGCTGGACGACTATGCCCAGGACATGGGCGTCACCGTCTTCTCCGGCCTGGAGGTGCGGGAGCGGGGCATGAAGGCGGTGGTGGACGACGCGCTGCGCATCGCCGGGGAAGGCACCGACGCCATCTACCTGTCGGTGGACATCGACGTGATCGATCTGGCGCAGGCGCCGGGCACGGCGGCCCCGAACCCCTTCGGCCTGCCCGCCCACGACATCCAGTACGCGCTGCGCCGCATCGGGGCCAGCGGCAAGCTGATCGGCGCCGATCTCGTGGAGATCTCCCCGCCCTTCGATCCGCGCAACATCACCGGATCCACGGGCGCGTCGCTGATCCTCAGCCTGCTTTACGGGCTGTCCACGGCGCGCTCGTCGTCCGCCTCGTGATCGGTCGGTAGCGTCAGGGACTTGCCGAAGCGGCCGAGCAGCCAGTGCAGGAAGATGCGCGTGTTCGACCGCTCCAGCTTGTAGCCGTCGCACAGCGCGTACCAGCCGCCGGTCGCCAGGATGGCGCCGCCGAAGGGGCGCAGCAGCGTTCCTTCGGCGATGTGCGAGGCGGACAGCGTGTCGCTGACCAGCACGACCCCGGCCCCCTGCGCCGCCAGGTCGATGGCGATGCCCAGGTCGTTGCAGTATATGTGCCGCTGGTAGCTTTCGAAGGCGTGTTCGCCTTCCTCGGCCAGCCAGCGGCGCCATTCGCTGCCGTCGTCCTGGTGGATCAGGATGACGTCGCGCAGGTCCGACGGCTTGGCGATGCTGTGGCCGGCCCGGCGGAACAGCAGCGGGCTGCAGGCCGGCGCGATGGCGACATTCTCCAGCAGCGCCGACCATTTGGCCTTCCAGGACCCGCCGCCGAACTGGATGCCCAGGTCGGCGTCGGCCACATCCGCCACCCGGTCGTTCTCGACCAGTTGGATGTGGCATTCGATGCCCGGATGGTCGTAGCAGAAGTCCGCCAGATTCTTGGCGAGCCACTTGCTGGCGAACATGGGCGAGCATGCGATGGTCAGCCGCCCGCCCACATGGTCCGCGTCGGCGAGGCTGTGCGCCGTGCGGTCGATGTCGTGAAGGGCCGTCCCCACCGACCGCGCGAAGATGCGCCCGGCGTCGGTCAGCACGACGCCCCGACCGGCCTTTCCGAAGAGGTCGACGCCCAGCGCCTCCTCCAGCCGCCTCAGCTGATGGCTGACCGCGCTGTCCGTCAGGCCGAGTTCGGCGGCGGCCTTCGCCAGGCTCTGATGACGGGCCGCCGCTTCGAAGGTGCGCAGCGTCGCGAGGGGCAGATTGCGGATCAGGGGCTTCGGCGTCATGGCAGTGACCTACGGTGCGGACCCCATGTTCTGGCGCAGGGAGGCCCCGCCTGTCCAGACGGCGGGGCCTCCCGGTCGCTCTTACGCCACCGCCTGCATCCCTCCGCGGGCTGCCAGATGGATGCCCGCCAGCATGCAGCGCACCGACCCGCCGGCCAGTTCAATGGTCGGCACGTCCAGCGGCAGGACGGTCGCAAGGCCCTCCAGCACCGCGACCTGATCCGGCCGCAGAGCCTTCAGCGCCCGCGACGACATGGCCACCACCCGCCCGTTGCGGCCATGCAGTTCGATGGCGTTGCCGGCGAACTCGGTGATCTGCTCGTGCGTCAGGTCGATGATCGCCCGCCCGCCGTCGGCCAGCCGCTCCGCGATCTCCGCCCGGCGGGCGGCGTCGCGGATGGTGTTCAGCCCGATCAGGCAGAATTCCGTGCCGATGCACATCAGCACGTTGGTGTGGTAGATCGGCCGGCCCGACGCGTCGACAGCGTCGAAGACCACCGGTTCGAAGTTGAAATGCGTGCAGAAGCGTTCCAGCGCCACCTCGCTGGTGCGGTTGGAGCGCGCGGCGTAGGCCACCCGCTCGATGTGGTCGAGCACCATGGCGCCGGTGCCTTCGAGAAAGACGTTGTCTTCCTCCAGACCGGAATAGTCGATCACGTCCTGCACGCGGTAGCGGCGCTTCAGCATCTCGATGACGTCGATGCGCCGTTCCTTGCGTCGGCTGGGCGAATACATGGGATAAATCGCCACGTGCCCGCCGGAATGGGTCGAAAACCAGTTGTTGGGGAAGACGGAGTCCGGCGTGGCCTGCCCCTCGTCCTCGAACAGGTGGACGGTGACGCCCGCGGCCTCCAGCCGTTCGGCGGCCCTGGTCACCTCCGCGTGCGCGGCGGCGGCGATGGCCGACGCGCTCCGCTCCGCATCGCTGGCCTGGAAAACGTTGTCCTCGGCGGTGGCCGGGTTGGGGTGGAAGTGATGGGGGCGGATCATCACGACGCTTTTCGGCGCCTGGACGGACAGTTTCTGCATGGTCATGGGGCGTTACGTCATCGGGCGTCAAGGGCAGCCGGGCGCGCCGCGTTCGCCGCGGTGAGCAGGCCGAAGAGGTTGCGCGGGTCTTCCGGCTCGGTCAGCAGGTCGATGTCCTGGTAGTAGTCGGTGCCCTCCACCTGATCGTTCAGGTAGCGCAGGGCGGAGAAATCCTCCGTGGCGAAGCCCACGGAATCGAAGATCGTGATCTGGTCGCGGGAACGGCGGCCGGTCGCCTCCCCGACGATGACCCGCCACAGCTCGGTCACCGGGAAGTCCGGCGCCATCTGCTGGATTTCGCCCTCGATCCGCGTCTGTTCCGGCAGTTCGACGAAGACGTCGCCGCGCAGAAGGATGTCGCGCTGCAACTCCGTCTTGCCGGGGCAGTCGCCGCCCACCGCGTTGATGTGCACGCCGGCCCCGACCATGTTGTCGGACAGGATCGTCGCGTTCAGCTTGTCCGCCGTGACCGTGGTGATGATGTCGGCGCCCAGCACCGCCTCCTGCGCGCTGGCCGCCGCGACGACCTCCAGGTCCTGGCCGGCGATGTTGTCCAGGAACTTCGCGGTGGCGGCCGGGTCGATGTCGAAGACGCGCAGCTTCCGGATGCCGAGCAGGGCCTTGAAGGCCAGGGCCTGGAACTCCGACTGGGAGCCGAGGCCGATGATGGCCATGGTGGAGGAATCCTTGCGCGCCAGATGCTTCGCCGCGACGGCCGAGGTCGCCGCCGTGCGCAGCGCCGTCAGGATCGTCATTTCCGACAGCAGGCGCGGATAGCCCGTGCCCACATCCGACAGCACGCCGAAGGCGGTGACCGTCTGCAAGCCGGAGCGCGTGTTCTTGGGGTGGCCGTTGACGTATTTGAAGCCGTACAGGCTGCCGTCGCTGGTCGGCATCAGTTCAATGACGCCGTCGCGGGAATGGCTGGCGACACGCGGCGTCTTCTCAAAGGCCGCCCACCGCCGGAAGTCCTCCTCGACGTAGCGGGCCAGACCGACCAGACAGGTCTCGATTCCCATGGAGCCGACGAGCCGGACCATGTTTTCGACGCCCACATACCGAACCATGTGCGGTTCCCCTCCTCGGTGCCTCGTGAGATGGGCAATTCTAGGTGTTGGGATTTCCAGAAATAATTGCGATGCCGCTCAAATTTGTGCTTCATACTGAGCACATTGCGCAGCAGCATCGAACACTTTGCCCATGCACATCTACGACGCCCTGGACCGCCGCCTCATCGCTGCACTGCGGGAGGACGGGCGGGCCCCGATTTCGAAGCTGGCGACCATCCTCGGCGTGTCGCGCGCCACGGTGCAAAGCCGGCTCGACCGGCTGATCGAGTCCGGCGCCATCCTCGGCTTCACGGTGCGGTTCCGGCAGGACTACGACACGGAGGCCATCCGGGCGATCATGCTGATCGAGGTCGCCGGCCGGTCCACGACCGCGGTGATCAAGCAGCTGCGGGGATTGCCGGAGCTTCAGTCGCTCCACACGACGAACGGCGCCTGGGACCTCGTCGCCGAAATCCGCGCCGCGAGCCTCAGCGACTTCGACCGCGTGCTGCGGGAGGTCCGCATGGCCGAAGGCGTGCTGAACAGCGAAACCAGCATCCTGCTGAGTTCCATATGACGGGCGGAAGCCCCGTTGAGAACGCCCCCGCCCGTTTCGCGATGATTGGAGCGCGCCTTACCCGAACAGGAACCGGCTTGCGTCCAGGTCGCCGGCATCCACCCCCACCAGCAGGATGCTCTGCGTCGCACCGCCGTCCATCCACTGGATGAGGGCGCCCTCGTCGGTCTGGCTGAGCGCCGCCATCACCTCGCCGGCGTCGCGGAAGGCGCTGTGGCTGAAGCGAAGCACGTCGCCCTCCCACAGGTCGCAGTCGGTGATCCGGTCCTGGCCGCTGCGGGTGCCCCAGAAGGTGAAGATGTCGGCTCCATCCCCGCCGGTCAGGACGTCGTTGCCGGTGTGGCCGGCCAGTTCGTCATCGCCGTCGCCGCCGTCCAGCACATCGTCGCCCGCACCGCCGCGCAGCAGGTCGTCGCCGTTCCCGCCAGACAGCGTGTCGTCGCCGTCCAGCCCGCTCAGCAGGTTGGCCCCGCCGTCGCCAACGATCCAGTCGTCATAGGACGAGCCCTGGACGTTCTCGATCCCGGTCAGCCGGTCTCCCTCCGCGTCGCCACCGTGCTGCACCGCCGCCGTCAGGTCGATCCGCACGGCCTGCGACCCCGCGTAATCCGCCGTGTCCTGGCCGCCACCGCCGTCGATGCGGTCGGCCCCCGCGCCGCCCTGGATGATGTTGTCGCCGTCATTGCCGCGCAACGCATCGTCGTAGGAGGATCCGGTCAGGTCCTCGATGCCGATCAGCACGTCGCCGGCCGCGTCGCCGCCGATCTGCGCGCCGTCCCATGAGAGATCGACGAAGACCGCGGCGGACGAATGGGCGTAGGTCGCGCGGTCGTGCAGACCGGCGCCGCCGTCCAGCGTGTCCGCCCCGGCCCCGCCGCGCAGCGTGTTGTCGGCGTCATCGCCGGTCAGCCGGTCGGCGAAGCGCGAGCCGGTGATGTTCTCGATGCCGGTCAGCACGTCGCCCTCGGCGTCGCCGCCGGACTGTGGCCCCGCGGAGCGCAGGTCGACCGTCACGCCGGCCAGGGAGGACAGATAGACCGCCGTGTCGCGGCCGTCGCCACCGTCCAGCCGGTCACCGTTGGCCCCGCCCCAGAGCTGGTCGTTGCCGGCCCCGCCGACCAGCGTGTCGGAGCCGTAGCTGCCCTCCAGCACGTCGTCGCCATCGCCGCCGGACAGCGAATCCCGGCCGAAGCCCCCGTTCAGGCGGTCGTTGCCGCTTCCGCCGGACAGCAGGTCATCGCCATCGCCGCCAAAGATGGTATCGTTGCCGTCACCGCCGTCGATGGTGTCGCGGGCCGCGCTTCCGACCAGAGAGTCGTTGCCAGACCCGGAATACAGGCTCAGGATCTCGATGTTCTGGAACCACATGCCGTTGGACGCGGTGCCGATGGCGAAATCGAACCGGAAGTCGTCCGCACCGTCGTACACGACCTGAAGCCAGTCGGTGTCCCGGCCACCGTCGATCGTGTCCGCCCCCTGGCCGGCGATGATGGTGTCGTTGCCGAAGCCGGTGTCCAGCATATCGTTGCCGGCCCCGCCGTCCAGGACATCGTTGCCGTACCCGGAACGCAGTTGGTCGTCGCCGTCGCCGCCCAGCACGGTGTCGTCGCCATAGCCGGAATCGATGGTATCGTTGCCCGCCCCCCCGTCCACGCTGTCGTTGCCGTAGCCGGACGCCAGGGCATCGTCGCCGCCCAGGCCGAAGAGAACGTCATCCTCCGCCGACCCAACCAGACTGTCGTTGTAAGCCGTACCCCGCACGTCCATGACCGACCTCCCAACCGGTAAAGTT
>JAEZPL010000443.1 GCA_023413605.1 Pseudomonadota bacterium | reverse complement strand
GCGCCGCCATCCAGGGCGGCGTGCTGAAGGGCGAGGTGAAGGACGTCCTGCTGCTCGACGTGACCCCGCTGTCGCTGGGCATCGAGACGCTGGGCGGCGTGTTCACCCGCCTGATCGACCGCAACACCACCATCCCGACCAAGAAGAGCCAGGTCTTCTCGACCGCCGAGGACAACCAGAACGCGGTGACCATCCGCGTCTTCCAGGGCGAGCGCGAGATGGCCGCGGACAACAAGCTGCTCGGCCAGTTCGATCTGGTCGGCATCCCGCCGGCCCCGCGCGGCGTGCCGCAGGTGGAAGTGACCTTCGACATCGACGCCAACGGCATCGTCAGCGTCACCGCGAAGGACAAGGCCACCGGCAAGGAACAGCAGATCCGCATCCAGGCCTCGGGCGGCCTGTCGGACGCCGACATCAACAAGATGGTGAAGGACGCCGAAGCCCACGCCGCCGACGACAAGAAGCGGCGTGAGATGGTCGACGCCCGCAACCACGCGGACGCGCTGATCCACACCACCGAGCGGACCATCAAGGAGAACGGCGACAAGATCCCGGCCGCGGACAAGACCGCCGCCGAGGCCGCCATCACCGAGCTGAAGTCCGCGCTGGAGGGCGACAACCTCGACGCCGTGAAGTCGAAGACCGAGGCGCTGGCCCAGGTCTCGATGAAGCTGGGCGAGGCCATGTACAAGTCCGGCCAGGGCGAAGCCCCGGGTGCGGGCGCGGCCGGTGCGGCGGGCGCCGCCCCGAACGAGCCGGGCGTGGTCGATGCCGATTTCGAGGAAGTGGACGACGACAAGAAGAAGTCGGCGTAAGTGTTCGGACCGGAGGCAATTGATGGGCTGCCATCAATGACCTCCGGTGTCACAGCCGGGGAAACCCGGTCCCATGCAAGTATCGACCGGCCCGTCACCATTCCACCGGTGGCGGGCCGGAGATATGCTGGGTTGGTTTGATGTGAAGGCGGTCGGGGCCCATGGCGAAACAGGACTATTACGAACTGCTCGGGGTGGCGAAGGGCGCCAGCGCGGACGAGATCAAAAAAGCGTACCGCAAGATGGCGATGCAGTATCACCCGGACCGCAACCAGGGTGACAAGGACGCCGAGCAGAAGTTCAAGGAGATCAACGAAGCCTACGACGTTCTGAAGGACGAGCAGAAGCGCGCGGCCTACGACCGCTTCGGCCACGGCGCCTTCGAGAACGGCCGCGGTGGTTTCGGCGGCGGCGGATTCGGCGGCGGTGCCGGCGGGTTCGACTTCGGCGGCGGCTTCGCCGACATCTTCGACGAGATGTTCGGGGAATTCATGGGTGGCCGCCGCGGTGGCGGCGGTGCGGCCTCGGGCCGCGGCCAGGACCTGCGCTACAACCTGGAAGTCGGGCTGGAAGAGGCCTTCAAGGGCACCCAGGCCACGGTGCGCGTCCCCACGACGGTGGCGTGCGACAGCTGCAACGGCTCCGGCGCGGCGGCGGGGACCCAGCCGATCACCTGCCCGACCTGCCAGGGCCACGGCAAGGTGCGCGCGCAGCAGGGCTTCTTCACCATCGAACGCACCTGCCCCGGCTGCCACGGCCAGGGCCGCGTGATCAAGGACGCCTGCAAGAGCTGCGGCGGCGCCGGCCGCCTGCGCAAGGAGAAGACCCTTCAGGTCAACATCCCCGCGGGCGTGGAAGACGGCACCCGCATCCGTCTGGCCGGAGAGGGCGAGGCAGGGTTGCGCGGGGCGCCTCCGGGCGACCTGTACATCTTCCTGGCCATCGCGCCGCACCCGATCTTCCAGCGCGACGGGGCCAACATCCACTGCCGCGTGCCCATTCCCATGACCACGGCGGCGCTGGGCGGCACGGTGGAGGTGCCCACCATCGAGGGCAGCCGCACCAAGGTGACGGTCCCGCCCGGCACGCAGTCCGGCCACCAGTTCCGCATCAAGGGCAAGGGCATGTCGGTGCTGCGCAGCCAGCAGCGCGGCGACATGTACATCCAGGCGGTCGTTGAAACCCCGGTCAACCTGACCAAGAAACAGCAGGAACTGCTGCGCGAGTTCGACAAGGCCGGCAAGGAAGGCTCCCACCCGCAGTCCGAAGGCTTCTTCGCCAAGGTGAAGGAGCTGTGGGAAGACCTGAAGGACTGATCGTACGGTCCCCGCCCTGATCGACACGGCAGAGGCCCGGCGGTTTTCCGCCGGGCCTTTTTGCTGCCATTTCCGGGCTGTTTTCCCGGCCGTATCATACCGAAGGCGTTTGATGGCTTCCATCAAACGCCTTCGGTTCAAACCCGGCAGCACATGGCGCAGCCATGTGCGAGAGGGTGATGCGGGCGACGCCTTCAGGCACCGTCCGCATCACAGGGGGCACATGGGCAGTGTGAACTGGTATGACCAATCGTGCGTTGACAGCCTGCACGCCCGGAGAGAGTATTAACCATTCGTTTCGCATGGTAATCGGCGGCATCACGGTAGGCCCCGACATACGGGCGTACCCATCCTTCTCACAGGAAATCACGTTGCCCAGGGGGACTTTCGCGTGTATCAACAGGCGCTTAATCTCCTGAGGCAGTTTGCGGAGAGGGCGTTCCAGGCCGTGAGCGGTGATCTCTCCATCGAGCAATTGCGCGACCTGATGCATCCGGGCGGTCACACGCCCATCATCCAGCGTCGTCGCGCTGTTCTGATCCACTCGCGCGTGCGAATGGTTGCGGCCGCCTTTGCGGTGCTGACCCCCCTCTGGATCGTCATCGACGTCATCATCTTCGGCTGGCCTCTGTGGGGCTATCTCGCCGGGCTGCGCTTCATCGCGAGCCTGGCTTTCGGGGCACTGGCCCTGGGTTATCGCATCAGCGACGACATGGGCAGCGCGTGGCGCGGGCTGGCGCTGCTGCTGGCGGTGCCGACGCTGTTCTTCCTGGGCTCCCACCCCATGCTGAACGAGGACGAGATCATCGGCAGCGCCGCCGCCGTGGCAGCCGGCTACGCCTTCCTGCCCTTCGTGATGGTGGCGGGGCTCAGCGTCTTTCCGCTGACGGCGGTGGAGGGCCTCCTTTTCGCCCTGCCCTTGCTGTCGGCCCATCTGCTGGCGGGCGTCTACGGCTCGCTGGTCTTCCCGTTCCCGTCCTACCTCGGCGCCCTGTGGCTGCTGGTGCTGATCATGGTGGTGGCGACCCTGTCCGCCATGAGCCAGCTGCATTTCATGATGGCGCTCGTCCACCAGGCGTCGCACGACGGGCTGACCGGCGCCTTCTCCCGCCGCATCGGGGAGGAGTTGCTGCGCCTTCAGTTCGCGCACGCCCAGCGGTCGGACCATCCGCTGTCGCTGGTCTTCTTCGACCTGGACAACTTCAAGGGCATCAACGACCGCTTCGGCCACGACCAGGGCGACAAGGTTCTGAGCCGCGCCGCCGAGTCGATCCGCGGCATGCTGCGCCAATCCGACGTGCTGGTGCGCTGGGGCGGCGAGGAGTTCCTGGTCATCATGCCGAACACCCCCCGCGACGGCGCTCTGGTCGCGGTGGAGCGGCTGCGCATCAAGGGCTTCGGCCAGCGCCCGGACGGCACCGCCCAGACCGCCAGCGTCGGCATTTCCGAATACAGCCTCGACCGCCCGGTCAGCTGGGAGAAGCTGGTCGAGCTGGCCGACCACCGCATGTACCTCGCCAAGCAGAACGGCAAGGACCGCATCGTCGCCACCGACCGGGTGCTTGAGCCGGCGGAGTGATGACGCGCAGGCCCAAACGAAACCGCCCGGAAGCGCAGGCTTCCGGGCGGTTTCGTTTCAGGCCGATGTTCAGGTCAGGCCGATGTGACGGCGGCCGTTACTCGTCGCGCTGTCCCAGGAACTGCAGCAGGAACTGGAACAGGTTGATGAAGTCCAGATACAGCGTCAGCGCGCCCATCAGGGCCAGCTTGCCCTGGCTTTCGTGGTCGTAGCCTTCGGCGTACTGCTCCTTGATCGCCTGGGTGTCGTAGGCGGTCAGGCCGGTGAAGATCACGACGCCGATGGCCGAGATGGCGAAGTGCAGCGCCGGCGACTGGAAGAAGATGTTGGCAAGACCGGCGATGATGATGCCGAAAACGCCCATCATCAGGAACAAGCCCATCCGCGTCAGATCGGCCTTCGTGGTGTAGCCGTAGAGGCTCATCGCCAGGAAGGTCGCGGCCGTCACGAAGAAGGTCAGCGCGATGCTGGCCCCGGTGAAGACCAGGAAAATCGCCGCCATCGACAGGCCCATCGCCGCGCAGTAGGCCCAGAACACCAGTTGCGCCGACGCGAAGGACAGCCGGTTGATGCCGAAGGACAGCACCATCACGAAGGCCAGCGGCGCCAGCATGACCACCCACTTCAGCGGGGTCATGAAGATCGCCTGCATCATCGCCGGGCTGGTCGACACCAGGAACGCCACGAGCCCCGTGACGACGAGGCCGGCGCCCATGTAATTGAACACGCGCAGCATGTGCTGCCGCAGGCCTTCGTCGAAGTAACCCCGATCGATCGCGCGGCCTGCGGTCGCGTACCGGTTAAAGGTCGGGTCAGCCATAGGACGTCCTTGGAAAACGTTATTCCCGTTGCCCAGACATATTGGCGAATAAGTGTTGCGGTTCAACAGGAATCGGGAGCGTGGCCGTTCCATGACAGAGCTTTCACCACTCTGTCATGGCACCCGTTGGGATACGACGAACACTATAGTTCGTACACTATTCATTACGCAGCAACGGCGCCGAGGGCTGTCCCAGCGCCCGCCATGTCCCGTAGAAGCCGAAGGCCAGCGTGATGGCGGTGCTGAGCAAGGCCGTGGTGATCACGGCCGAGGGCAGGAACGTCCATTCCCAACGCATCAGGCGCGTCAGCACCGCCCAGGCGGTCACTGTACCGATGATCCCGGCGATGAGGGCGGTCAGGATGCCCAGAAGTCCGTATTCCAGAAGGAAGGCCTTCAGCACGTCCCCCCGCGTGGCGCCCAGCACCTTCAGCACCACCGCGTCGTAGACCCGGCGCCGATGCCCGGCGGCGACCGCGCCGGCCAGCACCAGCGTGCCGGCGAACAGCGTGATGCCGGCGGTGATGCGCACCGCGGTGCCGATGTGGCCCAACATGGTGTTGACGGTGTCCAGCGCGTCCTTCACCCGCACCAGGGTGACGTTGGGGTAACGCTGCAGCACGGCGCGCTGCACCTGGGGTTCCGCCTCCGGCGTGCTGCGGATGGTGGCGATCCAGGTCTGCGGCGCCTTTTCCAGCGTGCCCGGCGCGAAGACCAGCGTGTAGTTGATGGCCAGCGTCGAGAAATCGGCGGAGCGAACGTTGGCGACCTTCGCCTCGATGGTGCGGCCCAGGATGTTGACGCCCAGCCGCGCGCCGGGGCCGATGCCGAAGGCGCTCGCCACGCTCTGGTGGATGGAGATCAGCGGCTCGCCCTGATGGTCCTCGGGCCACCAGGAGCCGGCGACGATCTCCGACCGCTCCGGCAGCTTGGCGGAGTAGGTGATTCCGCGGTCGCCGGACAGCACCCAGGCCTGATCGGGGTTGGCGAGCGCCTGCTCCGCCGGCTTGCCGTTCACGCTCTCGATCCGCCCCCGCAGGGACGGCACGGCCTCGAAATCGCGGGTGCCGGGCATCGCGGTGACCATCCGCTTCAGCGGCTCGAACTGGTCCGGCTGGACGTCCACGAAGAAGAAGCTGGGCGCGTCCTTGGGGATGGTTTCGTTGACGCGGCGGGAGAAGTTGCCCTCGATCAGCGCGATGGCCACCAGCACGGTGAGGCCGAGGCCGAGCGACAGCACCACCGTCCCGGTCGGGTTGCCCGGCCGGTGCAGGTTGGCCAGCGCCAGCCGCAGCCCCGGCCGGCGCGGGCGGCCGACGCGGGCGGCCCCCCGGGTGACCAGCCACGCCGCCGCGCGGAAGGCGATGAAGGTGGCGATGGAGCCGCCGACGAACCACGCGGCGAAGCCCTTGTTCTGCGCCGTCGCGATGGCAAGCGCGGCCAGCGCCGCGACAGTCAGCGCCGTCGCCAAGATGTAGCCGGCGCGCGGCCGGCCGCCGGCCGGGGCCACGACGTCGCGGAACTGCGCCGCCGCCGGCACCTCCCGCGCGCGTCCCAGCGGCCAGAGCGAGAAGGCCAGCGCCGTCAGCACGCCGTAGAGCGCCGCCAGCGCCAGAGCGCCCGGATAGACGCCGATGTGCGCCGACACCGGCAGCACGTCTTCCAGCAGCATGCCCAGGCCCAACGGGGCCACGGCGCCCAGGACCAGACCGAAGACGATGCCCAGCGCGGCCAAGGCCAGGATTTGCAGCAGATAGACCTGGAAGACCAGCGGCCCCGGCGCGCCCAGGCATTTCAGCGTCGCCACCGTCCGCGCCCGCGAATCGAGATGGCTGCGCACCGCGTTGCCGACGCCGACGCCGCCCACCAGCAGGGCCGTCAGCCCGACCAGCGTCAGGAACAGGGTCATGCGCTCGATGAAGCGCTCCACCTGGGGCGAGGCGTTGGTGAAGTCGCGCACGCGCCAGCTCGCGTCCGGGAAGCGCGCCTTCAGCGCGGCCTGCCACGCGGCGACGTCGGTGCCCGGCTTCAGGGCGACCTTGTCGTTCCAGTAGACGATGCTGCCCGGTTGCAGCAGCCCGGTGCCCTCCAGCGACGGCAGCGCCACCATCAGCCGCGGCCCCAGCGAGAAGGCGCCGGAGGAGGCGCGGTCCGGCTCCCGCGCCAGGACGCCGCGGATGGTGAAGGCGCCGTCGCCGAGGCGCACGGTGTCGCCGACCTTGGCGTTCAGCCGGTCGAGCACGCTTTCCTCGACCAGCGCGCCCCAGGCGCCGTCCTTGGCAACCAGCGCGGCCTGAAGATCGCTTTCGGGCCGCAGCGTGGCGTCGCCGTAGAGGGGATAGAGACCGTCCACCGCCTTCAGCTCGATCAGCGTGGACCGCTGGTCGTCCGCCGAACGCGCCATGGCGCGCATCTCCACCGATTGCGAGACACGGCCCGACTGCTCCAGAAACGCGCGCTGCTCGGGCGTGGGCGGCGCGTAGATCTGCCGCACCGACACGTCGCCGCCCAGGATGGCGCGCCCGTCCTCCTGCAACCCGGCGAGGATGCCGCCGGACACGGACTGCACCGCGGCGATGGCGGCCACGCCCAGCGTCAGGCAGGCCAGGAAAATCCAGAATCCCTTCAACCCCCCGCGCAACTCGCGGCGGGCAAGGCGGAAGGCGAGGGAGAGGTTGGTCACGCGCTCAATCCCCCGCGACGCGCAGCCGCTCGGCGCGGGCGGCCAGACCGTCGTCCACGATGCGGCCGTCCATCAGGCGCACCGTGCGGTCGCAGCGCTTGGCCAGCGCGGGGTCGTGGGTGATCAGGACAAGCGTCGTGCCGCGCCGCTCGGCGAGGTCGAACAGCAGTTCCACGATGGTGGAGCCGGTGTCGACGTCCAGGTTGCCGGTGGGCTCGTCGGCCAGCAGCAGGGAAGGTTCGGCGACGAAGGCGCGGGCCAGGGCCACGCGCTGTTGCTCGCCCCCCGACAGCTGGCCCGGATAGTGGCTGAGCCGGTGGGCGAGCCCCACGGCCTCCAGCCCCGCCCGCGCGCGGTCGAAGGCGTCGGCGGCCCCGGCGAACTCCAGCGGGATCGCCACGTTCTCCAGCGCCGTCATGGTGGGGACGAGGTGGAAGGCCTGGAAGACGATGCCGACATGGTCGCGGCGGAAGCGCGCGAGCCCGTCCTCGTCCAGCCTGCCCAGGTCGTGGCCGGCGACCTGCACGCCGCCGCTCGTCGGGCGTTCCAGCCCGGCCATGACCATCATCATCGTGGACTTGCCGGAGCCCGACGGACCGACCACGCCGACCCTCTCCCCCGGCTCGACGCGGAGATTCAATCCCCGCAGGATGTTGACGGGTCCGGCCGCACTGTCCAATCTCAAGTGGACCTCGTCGAGGGCGACGATGGAAGAGGCCGGGGAATTGGGTCGGGACATTGGCATGCGTCTCACGAACGAGCGGAAAAGCCTTTCGCCATATGGCACGGTGCGCCGCCAATTCAACATTGCGGTCGCCGCGCTTATGGTGGCGGTGGGGTGCGGCATGGTGACACCCGCTGTGGCGGCATCGGCCAGCACCGGTGCGCCGCTGAAGCTGCTGGCGCTGGGCGACAGCCTGACCGCCGGCTATGGGCTGCCGGAACAGCAGGCCTTCACCACGCAGCTGCAGGCGGCGCTGCGGGCCAAGGGCTATGATGTGACCATCATCAACGCCGGCGTGTCGGGCGATACCACGGCCGGCGGGCTGTCGCGGCTCGACTGGGCGCTGGCCGACAAACCGGACGCCGTTCTGGTGGAGCTGGGCGCCAACGACATGCTGCGCGGGCTCGACCCCGCCGCGGCGCGCCGCAACCTGGACGGCATCCTGAAGCGGCTGACCGCCGACAAGCTGCCCGTGCTGCTCGCCGGGATGTACGCGTCGCCCAGCCTGGGCCGCGCGTACGCCGACCAATTCAACGCGATCTACCCGGAGCTGGCCCGCACGTACGACGTACAGCTCTATCCCTTCTTCCTGGACGGGGTGGCGGCCGACGCCGCGCTGAACCAGGGCGACGGCATCCATCCCAACGCGGCCGGAGTGAAGGTGATCGTGGAGCGCATCACGCCCCACGTCGCCCGCCTCCTGGACAGCATCAGCAAACCCGGAGGCTGACCCATGGCGACCCTGGCCGACGACACCGCAACGGACGTGTTCTTCAAGGCCGCCTCGGCCACCGGTTCCGAATGGGGTCCGGTGGTGAAGGCCTGCCTGGACGAACTGGGGCCGGTGGAGGGCTGCAACCTCGGCTTCCTCTACATCACCGACGCGCTGGCGGAGCACGCCACCAGCATCGTCACGCTGCTGCGCGGGGTGACCGGAATCCGCGATTGGGTGGGCACCGTGGGCATCGGCGTCTGCGCCAACGACGAGGAATGGTTCGACCAGCCGGCCATCGCCGTGATGGCCGCGCGCCTGCCGCCGGACAGCTTCCGCCTGTTCCCCGTGGTCAGCGGCGACCTGGAGCCGCTGCGCCGGATGGCCGGCGGCTGGTTGGACAAGCACGGCGCGTCGCTGGCGCTGGTGCACGCCGACCCGCGTCACCAGGACCTTGCCGGGCTGGTCACCACCCTGTCCGAATCGACGGCGAGCTTCCTGGTCGGCGGGCTCAGCGCCTCCCGCTCCGAATTTCCGCAGTTCACCATTCCCGGCAACACCGCCACCGCGACCACCGGCCCGGTGGCGGACGGCGGCGTGTCGGGCGTGCTGTTCGCGCCGACGCTGAACGTCGCCACCGGCCTCAGCCAGGGCTGCACGCCCATCGGGCCGAAGCGCACCATCACGGCGGCCGAGGACAACGTCATCCTGGAGATCGATGGCCGCCCGGCGCTGGACGTCTTCAAGGAGGACATCGGCGAACTGCTGGCCCGCGACCTGCGGCGCGTGTCCGGCTACATCTTCGCCGGCCTGCCGATTCCGGGGACGGACACGGCGGACTATCTGGTGCGCGACCTCATCGCCATCGACCCGCGGGCAGGCTGGATTTCCATCGCCCACCGGGTGCAGAGCGGCCAGCCCATCCTGTTCACCCGCCGCGACCAGCAGAGCGCCGAGTCCGACATGCGGCGCATGCTGGCCAATCTGAAAAAGCGCGTGAAGACCACGCCCAAGGGCGCCATCTACGTCAGCTGCATCGCCCGTGGCCCGAGCCTGTTCGGCGACGGCAGCCAGGAGCTCGCCATGATCCGCGAGACCTTCGGCGACATCCCGCTGGCGGGCTTCTTCGCCAGCGGGGAAATTTCCCACAACCGCCTGTACGGATACACGGGCGTGCTCACCCTGTTTCTTTGAACTCCCGTTCCTCTGAGGATTTCCACCCAATGCAATACCGTCCGCTCGGCCGCACCGGCCTGTCGGTCAGCGCCATCGGCCTGGGCACCATGACCTGGGGCCGCCAGAACACCGAGGCCGAAGGCCATGAACAGATGGATTACGCGCTCGACCAGGGCGTGAACTTCTGGGACACGGCCGAGATGTACGCCATCCCCCCGACCGCCGACACGTACGGGCGTACGGAAGAGGTGATCGGCAGCTGGTTCAAGGCGCGCGGCCGGCGCGACAAGGTGATCCTGGCCACCAAGATCATCGGCGCGCCGGATGGAGGCTTCGGCTGGGTGCGCGGCGGCACGTCCAAGCTGGACCGCGCCAACATTTTCGCGGCGGCGGAGGCCAGCCTGCGCCGGCTCCGGACCGACTACATCGACCTGTACCAGCTGCACTGGCCCGACCGCTCCACCAACCGCTTCGGCCCGCGCAACTACGTCCATCGTCCGGAAAAGGACGGCACGCCGATCGAGGAGACGCTGTCGGCGCTGGACGAGTTGGTGAAGTCCGGCAAGGTGCGCCACGTCGGCGTGTCCAACGAGTCGCCCTGGGGCGTGATGCAGTTCCTGAAGCTGGCGGAGCAGAAGGGACTGCCGCGCATCGCCTCGATCCAGAACGCCTACAACCTGCTGAACCGCACGTTCGAGCAGGGTCTGGCCGAGGTGTCGATGCGCGAGGATGTCGGGCTGCTGGCCTACTCCCCGCTCGCCGCCGGGACGCTGGCGGGCAAGTATCTGGACGGGGCCGTCCCGCCCGGCACGCGCCGCGCCATCGACCACCGCAAGTCACGCTACGCCACCGTCAACGCCGACGCGGCGACCCGCGAGTATCTGGAGGTCGCCCGGCGCCACGGTCTGTCGCCGACGCAGATGGCCATCGCCTTCACGCTGCACCAGCCCTTCGTGGCCTCGTCGCTGATCGGCGCCACGAACATGGATGACCTGAAGTCCAACATCGCGGCCATCGACGTCACCTTGTCCGAGGAGGTGTTGAAGGACATCGAGGCGGTGAACGCCCGTTACCCCGACCCGTGCCCGTAACGTCTGGCCCGTAACGTCTGGCCCGTAACGTCTGGAAGGCTATGATCCGTCTCTTCGTCGCGCTCGACTTTCCGGAGGATGTCCGCCAGCGGCTGGCGGGACTTGGGGGCGGAGTCCCCGGCGCCCGCTGGACCGAGGCCGACAACCTGCACCTGACGCTCCGCTTCATCGGCGAAGTGCCGGGTGACCAAGCCGCCGAGATCGATCAGGCGCTGGCGGAGGTGACGGCCCCGGCCTTCGACCTTGTTCTGGATGGCGTGGGCGTGTTCGGCAGCGGCCGGAACGCCCGCGTCCTCTGGGCGGGGGTGGAGCGCAGCGACGCCCTGTCGCACCTTCAGTCCAAGGTCGAGTCGGCGCTGGTGCGCTGCGGACTGCCGGCGGAGGAGCGCAAGTTCTCTCCCCACATCACGCTCGCCCGCCTGAAGGACGCGCCCAAGGACCGCGTCGGCCGCTTCATTGAGGAACGCGGCCTGTTCCGCGCCGGCCCGATCCGCATGGACCACTTCACCCTCTACCGCAGCCATCTGGGCAAGGGTGCGGCGGTGTACGAGGCGCTGGGGGAGTATGGGTTGGGGTGAGAGGTTGGATTCTCGGCGGGCAACTTATTTTACACGGATTGCACGGATGTATTCACGGATGACACGGATTTCTTTTTGATGCTCGTTCAGCACCCGCTTTTCGGAGGGCCGATGCTGGGCAAGCTTTCAAAAAATCCGTGTCATCCGTGCTCGAATCCGTGAAATCCGTGTGTCCCCTGTTGCCCGCAAGAATCCCGCAGCTTACAGCGGCATGCCCTTGATCATCCTCGGCAGGTCGCCGACCACGCCCATCGCGTGGCGCATGAAGAAGCGCTTCAGCGGCGGCAGGCGGTTGACCACCGCCATGCCGACGTCGCGGGCGAGGCGAACCGGCGGGATGTTGTTGGAGAACAGGTGCACCAGCCCGTCGCAGACCGCGGCCAGCAGCACCGTGTCGAAGCGGCGCCAGCGCTGGAAGCGGGCCAGCACCTGCGGCGCGCCGACGTCCAGACCCAGGCGGTGGGCGTCCACGATCACCTCCGCCAGGGCCGCCACGTCGCGCAGGCCCAAATTCAGGCCCTGGCCGGCGATGGGATGGATGGCGTGGGCCGATTCGCCGATCAGCGCCAAGCGCTCCGCGATGAAGCTCTCGGCCAGAAGGACGGACAGCGGCCAGGCCTCGCGCCGGGTCAGCAGCTCGATGTCGCCGAGATAGCCGCCGGAGCGGCGCGACAGCTCGTCGATGAACTGGTCGTCGGGCAGCTTCAGGTACATGTCGACCAGCGACGTCTTCTCGCTCCACACGATGGAGGAGCGGTTCCCCGTCATCGGCAGCACGGCGAAGGGGCCGTTCGGCATGAAATGCTCCACCGCCACGCCGTTGTGCGGCTCCGAATGGCGGATGGTGCAGATCATGGCGCTCTGGTCGTAGGCCCAGCGGCGCACCTTGATGCCGGCGCTGTCGCGCGCCAGCGACCGGCGGCCGTCGGCGCCCACCACCAGCCGCGCCTTCACCACCCGCCCGTCGGCCAGCGTGACGGAGGCGCCGGTGCGCGACCGCTCGATCTTCGTGGCCTGGGCCGGCGCCAGATGCACGAGGCCCGGCAGTTCCGCCGCGCGGGCGAACAGGGCGCGGCGCATGTCCTTGTTGTCGAGGATCCAGCCGAAGGGCTGGTGGGTGCCGTCCCAGGTCAGCTCCGTGTGGTCGTAATGGACGAACAGCGGCGAGAACTGGTCGGCGACGCGGATGTCCAGGATGGGGCCGGCGTGCGGCTCCATGTGCTTCCACACGCCCGCCCCCTCCAGCACCTTCATGGAGGCGTAGGCGACCGCGGTGGTGCGGATGTCGAATCCGTCCGCCGCGTGGTGGTCGGGGCTGTCGCGGTCGATGCAGACCACCGACACGCCGGCCGTGGCCAATGCCGCCGCCATGCTGAGCCCGGCGAGCCCGCCGCCCAACACCACAACCTCGGTCGTGATCTCCTGCGCCGCGGTGTTGCCCGAATCGGTCATGATGACGTTGCCCTTCCCTCAGTGTACGCGCGGGTGAACAATCGTCCCGCCGTGGCCGGATGTCCAGTGGCGCGGCGTCGCGGCTTGCCACTTGCCCAGAAAATAGGCACTCTCTGCCCAAGCCCGCGCCGCAGCCGCCGGTTTCGTCCGAAAACGTTGGGTTCTGCAACCGGCACGATTTTTGAAAACGTTGATTTTTGCGGTCGAGGCGAACACGCTCGATGCACGTTCGGACTGCTTCTCCTGCATGGGGGGAGCGGTCGAGGGGGCCGGGCAAAACCGCGCGGACCGGCACACACGCTTTAAGGGGAAGCCACATGAAACTGGTTATGGCCATCATCAAGCCGTTCAAGCTCGACGAAGTGCGCGAGGCGCTGACGTCGCTCGGGATCCAGGGCCTGACGGGGAGCGAGGTCAAGGGCTTCGGCCGCCAGAAGGGTCAGACCGAAATCTACCGCGGCGCCGAGTATTCCGTGAGCTTCCTGCCCAAGGTGAAGGTCGAGGTCGCCGTGTCCGACGACCAGTACGAGCAGGTGGTCGAGGCGATCCAGAAGGCCGCGAACACCGGCCGCATCGGCGACGGCAAGATCTTCG
>JAEZPL010000424.1 GCA_023413605.1 Pseudomonadota bacterium | reverse complement strand
CGCCGCACGTGGCCGCCACGCTGCTGGGCGCGCCACCGCTGCCGCCAGGCGAAGTCGCCGCCTTCCGCGACGCGGCTCGCCGCCTAGGCGACCGGCTGCCGGTTTTGCCGGACCCGCCGGCCCGGACGGAAAAGCGGCGCGTGACACCCCGGCCGCTGCTGCGCCTGCGGTTGGCCCGGACGCCGTACGGCTATGGCTACGGCGGAAGCCTCTACGGCTCGGCCATGGCGGCGGGCATCCCTGCCGCCGAACTGGCGTTCGAATACGCCGGCACCCGCCTCGCCCCGAACGGGCCGGAAGCGCCGCTGCAATGGATGGAGAACGATGTTCTGGTCACGGTCGACCGCCAGCGGAAGGAGGAGGCCAAGGCCACCCGGCGCCTGCGCGATGCGGGGCTGGTCCCCAACCCGATGCCGCTCAGCGTCGGCGGAGAAGCGGCGGTGCAGAAGACGCTGTTCATCGCGCCCGGCGACGCGCTGGAAGGGCAGTCCGCCTGGCTGGATCTGGTCCATACGGGCCTTCCCGCCCTGCGTGCCGAGGGTTGGGGTGTCGAGATCGACCCGGATTTCCCCTTCCAGGTCCTGGACGCGCCCAAGGACTGGGCCTTCGAGATCGGTGACGGGAGCGGCATCGACTGGTTCGGCCTGTCGCTCGGCGTCGAGGTCGGAGGCGAACGCATCGACCTGCTGCCGGTGCTGCGGTCCGTGATCGAGGCGCTGGGCCGCTTCGACCCTGATGAGTTCGCCCCGGACGATGCTGCCTTCGACGACTGGTTTGGCGGCGACGAAGAAGGGGGGTACGAGGAGGAGAACGGCGCGACGCGCGGGCTCGACGCGGTGCTGGACATGCTGGCGCCGGACGGCGTGCTGTTCGTTCCGGTGGACGCCACCCGCTTTCTGCCGCTGGAGGCGGCGCGGCTGCGCCCGCTGATCGGGGTGCTGCTGGAATTGTTCGGGCTGCAACCGGAAGGCGGGGCCGGCTTGCGCATCGGGCGGACGCATCTGGGCGACCTCGCCGCTCTGGAGGAGGCCGCCACCGCCGCCGGCATTCCGCTGCTGGGCGCCGAAGCGGTTCGCCGCATGGCGCAGGCCCTGCGCACGTCCGGCGGCGTGCCGGACGCGGCGGTGCCGGACGGGCTGCGGGCAACGCTGCGGCCCTACCAGAAGGCCGGGCTGGATTGGCTGCAATTCCTGGCCGCGCACGGCTTCGGCGGCATCCTGGCCGACGATATGGGGCTGGGCAAGACGGTGCAGGCGCTGGCCCATCTGCTGGCCGAGAAGGAGGCCGGGCGGCTTGACCGGCCCTGCCTGCTGGTGGCGCCGACCAGCGTTCTGGGCAACTGGCGGGCGGAGGTGCGGCGCTTCGCGCCGGGGCTGCGGACGCTGGTTCTGCACGGGCCGCAGCGCAAGGCGGCGTATGGCGCGCTCGGCGACCACGACCTCGTGGTGACCTCCTACGCGCTGCTGCCGCGCGACCGCGAGGCGTTGGAGGCGCAGCCCTGGCACTTGGCGATCTTCGACGAGGCGCAATACCTGAAGAACCCCACCGCGCAGGCGGCGAAGGCGGCGCTGGCGCTGGAGGCGCGACAGCGGCTCTGCCTGACCGGCACGCCGGTGGAAAACAACCTGGACGAGCTGTGGTCGCTGTTCTCGCAGGCCACGCCGTCGCTGCTGGGCGACCGCACCGGCTTCCGCCGGCAGTTCCGCACGCCCATCGAGAAGCACGGCAACGCCGACCGGCAGCGCGTGCTGGCCCGGCGCGTCCGCCCCTTCCTGCTGCGCCGGACCAAGGAGGAGGTGGCCGCCGAACTGCCGCCCAAGACCGAGATCGTGGAGACGGTGGAGCCGCACGCGGCGCAACGCGACCTGTACGAGACGATCCGCCTCGCCATGGACAAGCGGGTGCGGGAGGAGGTGGCCCGCAAGGGGCTGGCGCGCAGCCACATCACCATCCTGGACGCGCTGTTGAAGCTGCGGCAGGTGTGCTGTGACCCGCGGCTGGTGAAGCTGGAAAGCGCGCGCAGGCGGGTGGCGAAGGGAGCGGCATCGGCCAAGCTGGAGCGGCTGCTGGAGATGCTGCCGGAACTGCTGGCGGACGGGCGGCGCATCCTGCCGTTCTCGCAGTTCACCTCGATGCTGGACCTGATCAAGCCGGAGCTGGAGCGGCAGGGAGTGCCCTTCGTCGAGTTGACCGGGGAGACGCGCGACCGCGACACCCCGGTGCGGCGGTTCCAGGCCGGCGCGGTGCCGCTGTTCCTGATCAGCCTGAAGGCCGGCGGGACGGGGCTGAACCTGACGGCGGCCGACACGGTGATCCACTACGATCCGTGGTGGAACCCGGCGGTGGAGGCCCAGGCCACCGACCGCGCCCACCGCATCGGCCAGGACAAGCCGGTGTTCGTCTACAAGCTGGTGACCATGGGCACGGTGGAGGAGCGCATGGTTCAGCTTCAGGACCGCAAGCGCCGGCTGGGCGAGGCCGTATACGACAAGGCTGGCGCCGCGGAGCATCTGCTCACCGCCGAAGACATCGATTTCCTGCTGGCGCCCATCGATGCCTGACGGCCCCGCGTGTCGCCCGGATGGTTCTGGATCGCGTCGCGTGACGAGGTGAAGGAGGCGGCTGGGCGGGCGCCAACCCGCCGCCGCGCCTCCTTACAGTCCAGGCCAAGGGCCGCGGTGGCCCGCCCGGCGGCCTCATACGGCCGGCGCATAATGGCTTCCATGATCGGCCGGCCGCATCACCCTTTCGCACACGGCTGCGCCATGTGCTGCCGGGCTTGAACCGAAGGCGTTTGATGGAAGCCATCAAACGCCTTCGGTATGATACGAACAGCGCCTGAAGGCGGCGTCGGTATCACCCTCGCGATCAATGCCAACGCATTGATCTGCCGGGTTTGACGGTCGGCGGGTACTGGACGTGGTCATCCGCCGACCGTATGGCGGTGCCATCCCGGTCATCGGCGGCCGGCTGACCGGGGCGCACCACGATCAGCGGCAGGGAGCAACCGTGCCCAGCCATCGACAGGCCGTTCGGCCAAGGCGGTGTGGTTCCCTGCAAAAACCATTCGCCAATCACCACTTAAACGGATACGGTACACCGTATCCAAGACTGCTGACGTGTGGTTCTTGAACCAGCGTGCGGAGAAACCCGTTGTGCTGGCCCGCTGTGTGCGCTGCGAATTCAGAGTATGTGAGGAACAATGCCGAAGTCGATCACCCGCTCTGTCGACTTGCGCGATCAGGTTTACGATATCTTGAGAGAGCGCATTACCAACGGCGCTTACCCTCCGACGGCAAAATTCTACGAAATCAGTTTGGCTGAGGAGTTGGGGGTTTCCCGTACTCCGGTGCGCGAGGCGCTCGCCATGCTGGTGCGCGACGGGCTTCTGATGCAGATGGTCCGGGGCTTCTGCTTTCCGCAGTTCACAACGGCCCAGATCGACGAGATCTGCGAGATCCGCATGCTGCTGGAGCCTTATGCGGTTTACACCGTGGTCAAACAGAATTCGGTGTCCGACATGGTCCGCCTCGGCGCCGACATCCGCGCCATGCTGGAGGCGGCAGGCCCCACCAAGGCTTATCCCGACGCTCATCGCCGGGTGCGGGAGCATCTCTTCTCCCATGTGAGCAATCGCCAACTGGTGGACGCGATCGAACGGTACAACGACTCCATTCAATACATCCGGCAGAGCACCTTGGGGTCGGAGAGGTCGCGCCGCATTTCGTACGAAGGCATGCTGCGGCTGGCGGACAGCATCGCGGAAGGCAATGCCGATCTGGCCCGCGAAGTGATGAAGCAGCAACTCATCAAAGCCCGCGAAGCGTTCGTCGAATATTTGCAGGCACAAGAAGTCAGCCAAGGCTGAATCGATCGGGCCGTCGGCCCGGCGGATACGGACCGGCAGGACTGAGGCGGTCGGGGCCGATGCCAAAGCGCGTGCGCAAAGCCGCCTGATACGGTCGGCGGGCACTGGACGTGGTCATCCGCCGACCGCCTGAAGCAGCGCGGAGCCGTGGCCGCGCGCTGCCCCGTACCCTTTCCAGCGTAGAAACGGCAGGATGAGCGCAACCGCATGGCGGGCCAAGAGCGGCCTTCGCCATGCTTTCGCGTGCAACCGCGCGCGCAATCATCCTGTGCCGCGCCACCGCCCCGAACCTCCGGGAAACAGAAAACTCGCAAACCCTTTGTGGGCATAACAATGTTGACGACAAAACGTATACAGAATACGTTTTTGCCAACGAGGGCAGAGAGGTTGCAGAGATGACGCCCCCAGTGGACAGAAAAACCGTATTGATCGTTGGGGCCGGCCAAGCGGGCGGGCGCGCGGCGCAACACCTGAAGGCGCTGGGTTTTGACGGCCGCATCGTGATGGCCGGCGATGAGCCCCATCTGCCCTACGAGCGCCCGCCACTCTCCAAGGCGGTGCTGAAAGGCGCGGCGGGAGAGGAAAGCCTCTACCTGAATCCCGATGCCGACTGGAAGAAGGACGGGCTGGATGTCCGTCTGGAAGACGCGGTGGTCGGGATCGACTATGCGAACAGCCGTGCCGTCTTTGCATCGGGCGACGAGCTTGTTTTTGACGATCTGATCCTGGCGACCGGCGGCGTTGCGCGAACCCTGCCCGTGGCGGGGGGTGAACTCTGCATCAGCCTTCGGACGCTGGACGACAGCCGCCGGCTTCGTTCCGCGCTTGAACGGGTCGAGCGTGTCGTCATCATCGGCGGCGGCGTGATCGGGATGGAGGTTGCGTCAACCGCGGCGTCGCTCGGCAAGACCGTGTGCGTGATCGAGGCCGGCCCCCGCGTGATGGCGCGCGTCCTGCCGCCGCCGGTCTCCGACTGGCTGGAAGCGTTGCACCGCGGGGCGGGCATCGAACTCCGCATGGGGGCGCAGGTGACGGCCATCCGCCCTCACCAGGGCGGCTATATGGTCGAGGGGCCGGGCCTGTCCGTGCAGGCGGATCTCGTGCTCTCCGCTGTCGGCATGGTACCCAATTCCGGGCTGGTTCCGCCGGAGGCGCGCGGCAAGACCGGCGGCATCCTGACGGACGCGCTGGGCCGTGTGCCGGGGCTGACGAATGTTTATGCCTGTGGCGACGTGGCGGAAAGCTGGAACGCGCTCTACCAGGATCACATCCGGTTGGAAACCTGGCGCAACGCCGACAAGCAGGCGCGCGCCATCGCCCAGACCGTCCTTGGCCAGGAAACCCCGCACACCGAAACGCCCTGGATGTGGACCGATCAGCTTGAGAGGAACATCCAGGTGGTGGGCCTATGGCGCAGCGGCGGCGACATCGTCGCCCGTGGCGAAGTGGGAGCCCGCGGATCCAGCCTGTTCTGGCTGGAGGATGGAATGGTTCGCGGCGGCGTGCTGATCGACAACGGGCGGGATCGCCGGTTTCTTGAAAAGATGGTGGAAAACGGCGCGGCCCCGGATCGCGGCGCGCTGGCCGATCCATCGGTCCCGCTCAAGACCATCGCCTGACCCTGGATCAACACGCGCAGCCTTCACGACAGGGGCAGCCTCATGTCCTTCACGCTCTTTGTTCATGTCGAGACCAGCGACAACAGTCGGGTTCTTCCCCCTGAGGCGGATGAACGGGTTCGTTCCATTCTGCGCGACGTGCCGGGGCTGAAGCGGGCACTGATCCACCGGCCGACCACCGCGCGCGATTACTACACCGATGACGGCGCGTCGCCGCGCCTGGCGCTTCAGCTTTATTTCGACCGGCTGGAATGGCTGGAGGCGGCGGTCGGCCCGCACGGCGCGTTGCAGGCTTTGGCGACCCCGTCCCTGTGGGCGACGCTGCCCGATCTGCGGATCACCCATCAGGTCATGTACGCGCGCCCTTATCCGGTGCTGGACGCCGTCTATCGGCCGGACGGCGACGAGCCGCCGTGCAGTTATCTGGTCCATTATCCGGGTGCCGCCGAGGACTTCAATCGTTGGCTCGATTATTACCTCGACCACCACCCGCAGATCATGAAGCGCTTTCCCCGCATCCGCGAAATCGAGATCTACACCCGCGTGGGCTGGCGCGACAGCCTGCCGTGGGAGCGCGTGGATTACATGCAGCGCAACCGGCTGATTTTCGACAGCGCGGGCGCCCTGGAAGCGGCGTTGCACTCGCCCGTGCGGCATGACATGCGCGCCGACTTTGAAAAATTCCCGCCCTTCACCGGCAGCAACGTTCACTATCCCATGCACACCGAATTCCTGGTGCCGCAAGGCCACGAGGCGGCGCCATGAGCCTCGGTTTCGGATACCGCGCACGCATCGGGCACATCTACCCGTCGGGCGGAGTGTCCGACCACGAGATCCAGGCCATGGCGCCCGACGGCGTGCAGTTCATCACCACACGCGTTGCCTTCGCCGACACAAGCCGCGATGCCCTGCTCGCCATGGTCGACAGCATCGCGGATGCCGCGAAACTGGTGGCGGATGCCGGGGTCGATCTCATCGCGTTCAATTGCACCGCGGCGGGCATGCTTCTTGGCAAGGAGCGCATTTTCGGCCTGATCCGCGAGGCGACGGGAGTGCCGGCGGTGACCACCAGCGATGCGGTGGAAAGCGCGCTGGCTGTGCTGAAGGCGCGGAACATCGCCCTCTTCACGCCCTATCGGCCGGAGGTGATCGAGGACGAGAAGCGGTTCCTGTCGGACATCGGCATCACGGTGGTCGCGGAAGCCCATCTGAGCCGCGGCACACCGGTGGAGCAGGGCAGCATCCCCCCGGCCGAATGGCGTGAGTTGGCCGCCACGGTGGACACGCGGGGCTGCGACGCGCTGCTGTTCAGTTGCGGCGGCATGCAGATCGCTCCGGCCGTCGCCCAGATCGAAGCCGAGCACGGCGTGCCGGTGGTGTCGAGCAACAGCGCCCTGCTCTGGCAGGTGCTGGGCCGCTTGAACATCCGGGAGGACACCGGCCGTTACGGCCGTCTGTTCGACCACGCCGCGCCGATGGCAGGTCCTGTTCCCGCGCCCCCTGTTTCCACAGCCGGGTGATCCGCAAGCCGCGCTCCGGCCGCAGGTGTGGAAGGCGCCTTACTCCTGGGCTTACGGCCCGTTCAATGCGGCGACATCGCCGTTCTAAAACGTATACCGCATACGAAAAGGTATGATCATGCCCAAGACCCCCACATTGCACGATCGCTATCCGGAACTCGGCCGGGGGAATATTCCCATCGCCCCCTACATCGACCCGGCTTATTACGAGCTGGAGAAGAAGTATCTTTTCAAGAAGACGTGGCTGCATGTCGGCCGTGTCGAGGAAATTCCGAAGACCGGCGATTATTTCGTGCGGGAGATCGCCGCGTGCGACGCGTCCATCATCGTGTGCCGCGACCGGTCCAAGCAGGTCCGCGCGTTCCACAATGTCTGCTCGCACCGCCTGAACCGCGTGGCGTACGAACCGGCCGGCACGACCCGCAAGTTCTTCTGCAAGTTCCATGGCTGGGCTTATGACCTGGACGGCAGCTTGACCGGCGTTCCGTCCGAAAAGCACTTTATGGATTTTGACAAGAAATGCCATGGACTGACGCCGGTTTCCGTGGACACCTGGAACGGGTTCATCTTCATCAATCTCGACCCGAATCCCTCGGTTTCCCTCAAGGATTTCATGGAACCAATGTTCGCCGGGATGGAATCCTATCCCTTCGAACGGTTCACCGCCTGCTATGCCTGGAACACGGTGGTGAACTGCAACTGGAAGGTCGCCCTGGACGCGTTTCAGGAGACGTACCACGTCGCCTACCTGCACGGCCGCTCGATCGCGGATTCGCTCGATCTCGATGACGAGGGCATCCTGCACCCGATCGACGCCATCTGCGGCGATTACCACCGCCGCCTGTCGATCGCGGGCAACCCGAACACCGTCTATGGAAACCCGCAGGCCGGGACCGACGCCGACAGCGCCACGACGCTGACCTCGCAGCAGCAGGAGACCGGCCGCCAGATCGCCAGGAAGGCGCTGAAGGTGTCGGCCGGCGGCACCAAGCTCGACTTCTCCGACGTCGTCCTGCCGGAACTGCTGAACTGGACCAAGGCGCCGAACTGGGCCTTCGACATCAACGTGGTGTTCCCGGACTTCTATCTGTCCTGCCGCCCGAACTACTTCCAGGCCTACAATTTCCGCCCGGTTGCGCACAACAAGACCTTGTTCGAAGTGCGGGTCTATTACCCGGAGATGAAGACGGCGGGTGGCCGCTTCTATCAGGAATACATGAAGACCGCCCTGCGCGACGTGCTGCTGGAAGACCTCAGCACGCTGGAAACGACCCAGACGGCCGCCGAAACCGGCGCCAAGACCGAAATGATCATCCAGGATTTCGAACTGATGGTTCGCCATCAGGCCGTCGTCGTCGACCGCATCATCGAAGAAGGCCTGCGCCGCGACGGCCAGCGCCTCGCCGCCGAATGAGGACCGCCCGAATGAAGGCCACCATGAGCATGCTCCCCGATCAGTTCGCCCATCTCGAAGCCTGGAACGCCTGGTGCCTCGCGACGGAAACCGAGCGCAACCACCGCCGCGTGTCGCTGCCCTTCGCGGACATCAGCGCGTTCGGCGCCGCCCTTCTGCCGGAGGTGGAACAGATCTGCGCGTACATCGACGGGCATAAGACGGACGAGGGGTACGACGAGAAGACCCTGAACCTCTTCCACATGCTGCTGTCGCTGGCGGAATGCGCGCCCGCCATCGAGTCCTACGACCCCGCGGTGGTGGTGATCGACGGGTACGACACCAAGCGCTTCGTCGCCGACGAAAAGCACCGGCTGCGTCCGGCCATCTGACGGGAGGACACCTCATGCAAAAGTGTCAGGTCTTTTCCTTCACCAGAAACCTGAACGAACTGGTGCCCGACGGCCTGTACATGCAGGCCGTGGTGGGCGAGGCGCTCAGCGTCGGCGTCGTCAACTTCCGGCTGCCGGCCGGTCCCGGCATCGCCGCCAAGGCCCACGCCCATGGCGAGGAGGCCACGCTCCAGATCCGCGGCGGCTGCACCGTCAATCTGGGCTGGAGCGTGGAGACGCCGGAGGGCTCGGTGGAGCTGGAGGAAGGCAACGTCATGGTCATGCCGGCCGATCAGCCCCATTCCGGCGTCAACCGCTACGACGCCGACGGCATGTGCCTGCGCCTGAACGTCGTCACGCCGCCGCGCGCCGAATTCGGCAGCCGCGACAAGGCCACGGTTTACTACCCGACCGAGGACAGCAAATGAGCGCGCCGGACAACCAGACCCAGACCTGCGCCATCTACGACAGCGGCATGGCTGAGCGCGTCGCGGGCACCGACCCGTTCCGGGCCGGCGGTGCCAAGCTGGACATCGAGATGCTGCGGCTGGACGCCGATCTTCCGGAAACCTCCGGACCGGAAGAGATGCTCGCCATCCTGGACGGGCAGGCCCGCCTCGTCTGCCCCGATGAGTGCCACGAACTGACGGCGGGGCAGGGGATTCTGATCCCGGCCGGCACGCCGCACCGCCTGGAAGTGCGCGGGACCGCGCTCGTCTACCGGGTCACGGCGAAATGACCCCGTCGGCCGACACCGCCGACCTGGGGCGACGCCTCGAACGGCTCGAAGCCCGGGCTGCGATCGAGGACCTCATGCAACGGTACGCGGCGGCGGCCGACCGGAAATACACGGCTGGGCGGACCAAGCAGCCGCCCGACGTGATCCGCGATGCGGCGCGCGAGCAGGCGTCCTGCTTTGCCGAGGATGCGGAATGGAGCGGCGGCCGCTTCGGCGGCACGCTGCACGGGCGGGCCGCCATCGAGGATTTCTTCAACCGCAGCCCCTGGCTTTTCACCGCCCACCATTACGGCAGCCCCTCCTTCGTCTTTCGCGACGACGAGGCGGACGTGCGCTGGCGGCTGCTGGAGGTCGGCGTCCGCGACAGCGACGGACAGGTGGTTCTGCTGACCGGATCCGTCCGGCAGGTCTGCCGCAAAACCGCGGAGGGGTGGCGCATCGCCCGCATGGAGTTCGATGCGCTGCACGCCGTCCGCCTCGCCACCACGCCGGAGCAGCTTCGCTGCTTCCTACCGTTGGGAGAACAGTTGTGATGGCCGATCCGCAAACCGCCTCCGCGACGTGCGAGGCGTTCCCGATCGCGGAGAATCTCTGCCGCGTGATCTCCAACCGGCCGGTCAACGGCGAGTACCGGCTGATGCTGGCGGAAGCGGACGACGTCGCGCTGGCGGCGCGTCCGGGCCAGTTCTTCCATCTGCTCTGTCCGCAAACCGGGCAGGACCGGCCATTCCTGCGCCGCCCGATGAGCGTCTACCGCATCGACCCGGCCAACCGGCAGATCGGATTTCTCTACAAGGTGGCGGGGGCCGGCACCCGCGGGCTGGCCACGCTGGAACCGGGCGGCACGCTGAACGCGCTGGGTCCGCTCGGCGTCGGCTTTGCCGTGCCGGACGGCACCCGCCATGCGCTGATGGTGGCGCGGGGCGTGGGGCTGGCGACGCTGGCTCCGCTGGCCCGCATGGCCGGCGAGGCCGGGGCCAAGGTCACCGCCTTTCTCAGCGCCCGCAACCGCGCCCTGCTGATGTCCCGTGACGAGCTGGAGGCGGCCGGCGCCACCGTGATCGAGGTGACGGACGAGGACGGGACCAGCGACCCCGCCCGTCTGCGCGCCGCGATCGCCGCGGTCCATGCCGAAACGCCCTTCGACTATGCCGCCACCTGCGGGTCCAACCGTCTGTTCCAACTCGTCAAGCAGTTGTGCGCCGAGTGGGGCATCGCCGGCCAGACCGCGCTGGAGGCGCACATGGGCTGCGGCACCGGCATGTGCTTCGCCTGCGTCGTGCCCACGGTCGATGCCGCGGGCGCGGAAACCTACCGGCGTGTCTGCATCGAAGGCCCGGTTCTGCCGGTCAAGGAGGTCGTGGGATGGTAGATCTGTCGGTTTCCATTGGTTCGGTCCGTCTGGCGAATCCGGTGATGCCCGGCTCCGGCACCATCGCCGAGGGCATGGCCTCCATGGTCGACCTGGGGGTTCTGGGCGCGATCGTGCTGAAGACGATCACCCCGGACGTCCGCCAGGGCACCCTGCCGCCGCGCGTGGCGGAATTTGCCAACGGCACCGTCTTTTCCATCGGCATCCCCAGCAAGGGGCCGGAGCATCTGGTCCGGACCACGGTGCCATTCTACCAACGCTTCGGCGTGCCCGTGATCGCCAGCGTGTCCGCCAACACGCCGGAGGATTTCGGCGCCCTGGCGGCCCGCATTTCGGTTCCGGGCGTGGCGGCGATCGAAGCCAACATCTCCTGCCCGAACCTGCGCGCCCACGGGCGGGCCTTCGGCATGGATCCCGTCGCCACCGCCGAGGTGGTGCGGGCCATGAAGGCCAGCACCGATCTGCCGGTCTGGGTCAAGCTGACGCCCAACGTGGGCGATGTCACCGTCATCGCGCGGGCGGCCGAGGACGCCGGCGCCGATGCACTGGTGATGGGCAACGCGCCCCTGGCCATGGCCATCGACGCGGAACGGATGCGTCCGCGCCTGGGCAACGTCATCGGCGGGCTGACCGGAGCGGCGATCAAGCCGATCCTGCTGCGCATGGTCCACCAGTGCGCCGGCGCCGTCAAAATCCCCATCATCGGCTGCGGCGGCATCACCTGCGGCGAGGACGCCGTGGAGTATCTGCTGGCCGGCGCCACCGCCGTTCAGATGGGAACCGTCAATTTCATCCACCCGTCCGCCATGGCGGACGCCATCGCCTGGATCGAGGACTATTGCCGCCGCCATGGTGTCGCCGCCGTGCGTCACCTCACCGGCGCGCTGGCCGACACCCACACCAGCCCCGCAAAATTGCAGGCCGCCGAATGAGCATCATGGACACCACCACCTGGGTCGAGCTGTGCCCGACCGATGCGGTCGACGAAGGAACGCACAAGGCCTTCTTCGTCGGCGACAAGCGCCTGTGCGCCGTCAACGACAAGGGCAACTACCACGTCGTGGACGATCTGTGCACCCACGGTGTCGCGTATCTGTCCGACGGATACTGCGACACGGACGAATGCGTTCTGGAATGCCCGCTCCACGGCGGCCTGTTCAGCTATCACGACGGCTGCCCGAAGGGTGACCCCGCGGAAAAGCCGGTGCGCCGGTACGAAACCCGGATCGTGGACGGTGTCGTCATGGTGGCGCTATGACCGGCGTGGTGACGGGGACGGACGGAAGCCGTCCGGTCGTGGCGGTCGTGGGCGCCGGCGGGACCATCGCCATGGAAGGCGCGCATCCGTTCGACTGGGTCGATTACGGCGACACCGGCATCGTCAACCCGATCGGCACCGTGCTGGACCGGCTGGGGACGCTCCTGCCCGACGTCGAGGTGGTTCCGGTCCCCTTCCGGACGATCGGCAGCACGGCCATCGGATTGTCGGACTGGCGCGAATTGCTGGCGGTCGTGGCCGACCTTTGCAAGGCCCGGCCCGATCTGGCCGGGATCGTCGTCACCCACGGGACCGCGACGCTGGAAGAAACCGCATGGTTTCTCGACCTGACCCTCGACATCGCGCCGACGGTCGTCCTGGTCGGCGCGCAGCGGCCGCCCAACACCAGCGGCAGCGATGCCGGGGCGAACCTGCGCGCCGCCATGGCGCTGGCCGCCGCGCCGGAAGCGCGGGACTGCGGCGTGCTCGTCGTCATGGACGGCCATGTTTTCGCCGCCCGTGACGTCAGCAAGGTGACCAACTTCGAACTGTCGGCGTTCCAGGCGCTGGAATTCGGGCCTCTCGGCCGTGTCGAGGCGGATGGGCAGGTGACCCTGCGTCGGCGCCCGGTCCGGCCGGCCAAGCGCCAGCGCTTCGACGTTTCGGGTCTCACGGCGTTGCCGCGCGTGGACGTGACGATGTCCTACGCGGGGGCCGATGGAACGGCGATCGACGCGTTCCGCGCCGCGGGCGCGCAGGGAATCGTCAGCGCCGGACTGCCGCCGGGACGCTGCACGCCCGCCGAACGGCAGGCGCTGATCCAGGCGGTGCGCAGCGGGGTTGTCGTCGTTCAATCCAGCCGGGCGGCCTGGGGAACGGTGCCGGTGCAGGCCTACAACGTCGCGTGCGGAATCCTGAGCGCCGGAGACCTGCAGCCGAACAAGGCGCGCATTGCCCTGTCGCTGGCGCTGACGGTGACCAAAGACCCGGAAGCAATTCAGGGCATCCTGCTGGGTGTCTGATACCGAAGGCGTTTGATGGCTTCCATCAAACGCCTTCGGTTCAAACCCGGCAGCACGTTGCGTAGCAACGTGCGAAAGGGGCATACGGCCGGCCGAACATGAAGCGTTCATGCGCCGGCCGT
>JAEZPL010000745.1 GCA_023413605.1 Pseudomonadota bacterium | reverse complement strand
CCCTGGAAGTCGGTGCTGTCGGGGTCGGCCAGCGTCACCGCCGCCGGGTTGGCGATCAGCGCGGCCGGCGCGCCGCCGACGAGGTTGACCGCGTTCTCCGCGAAGGTCGCCGCCTGGTAAGTGCCGCTGAAGCGCGGCTGGTCGTTGGCCGGGACGATGGTGATGGTGGTGACCGGCCGGTTGCTGGTCTCCGCCGGCAGCAGGTCGGCGCTGCCGTCGTCGGTCACCTGCACCTCCACCGTGCGGCTGGTGCCCAGCGGCGTGTCGCTGGCGTTGGCGTAGCGGATGCCTTGCAGCAGCGTCCGCCACGTCGCCATGGCGTGCTCCGTGGCGCCGTCCGCCGGGGCAATGGTCAGGGTGGTCTGCGCGCCGTTCACCGTGGTGGTGACGGTGAAGCGGCTGCCCGCCACGGTCACCGTCACGCTGCCCGCCGTGCCCAGCGCGACATCCACGAAGCCGGTGCCGCCCGTGGTGGGCAGGCGCAGGAACTCCGCGTCGCCGTTCTGCACGCCGCCGACCACGATGCGCAGGGCGCGCAGGGCCGTGTCGTCCAGGTCGGACAGGGCCGCGTCCGCCGCGATGGCGACCGGCGTTCCGGGGGCGTTGGCGCCCTCCGTGAACGTCACCGTGTGGTCCGTTCCGGCGGCGTTGCCGTTCAGGTCCACCACCGGCGCGTCGTTGTCCGGCAGGACGGTCACGGCGATGGTCGCCGCAGCCACGGCACCCCCGCTGTCGCCGTCGTCCACCGTGATGGTCAGCGTGCGATCGCGCGTCGGCGTGTCGGAGACGTTGGCGTAGGTCAGGCTCTGGATCAGCGAGCGCACCATGGCGGGCGTGGCGGTGGCGCTGGTGAAGGTGACCGTGAAGTCGCTGCCCGCACCGCCGGTCGCCGTCCCGATGGTCGTCCAGGCCGTGCCGTCGTGGAACTGCACGGCAGTGCCATCCAGGCGGAAGACGCCGGTCAGGCCGATGCGGTCCTCCGTCAGCAGGCCCGTGACGGTCAGGGAGCCGCCGTTGAAATCGGCGCTGTCCAGGTCCACCAGCGTGACGGCGGCGTCCAGCACCTGCGGCGCGGCGTTGACCGCATTCTCGCGGAAGGTGACGGCGTCCAGCCCGCCGAGGCGCGGCTTGTCGTTGGCCGGGGTGAAGCCGATGGTGACGGTGGGCAGGTTGCTCGCCCGCTCGTCGTCCGCCGCCACGGCGTCGTCGGTGCCGGCGTCCGTCACCTGCACACGGATGCTGCGCGTGCCGCTCGGGTCGTCGCTGGCGTTGCGGTAGGTGATGCCGCGCAGCAGCCCTTCCAGGTTTCCCAGCGTGCCGGCTGCGGAGGCTCCACCCGCGTCCGCCGGGCGGATGTCCACCTGCCGGTTGCCGTTCACCGTGGCGATGCCGACGCTGAAACGGCCGAGCGCCCCGGCGTCCACCACCCGCCCGGTCACGTCGGTGCCCAGAGCGAAGACAACGCCGCCGATGGTCAGATATTCGGCATCGGCGTGCGTCAGCCCACCCACCGTCAAAACAAGGCGGGTCAGGTTCCGGTTGTCCAGGTCCGACAGGACGGCGGCGGGCGCGATGGCCAGCTCCGGCTCCGCGCCGTTGCTCACCTCCGTGTAGGTCAGGGTGACGTCGCGGCCGGTCGCGGGGCCGTTCAGGTCGACGTCCGGGGCCTCGTTGGTGGGAACCACCGTGACCGTGGCCCGCGCGGTGTTGCTGCCCAGCGCGGTGCCCGCCGGGGTGCCGTCGTCGCTGGAGCCCGCGTCGCTCGCCTGCACGGCGAAGCCCCGGTTGGCGGAGACGTTCGGGGTGTCGGAAACGTTGCGGTAGGTGATGCCGGCCAGCAGAGCTTGCGTGTCGGCCCGCGCCATCGCCACCGCGCCGCCGGCCGGCGTGCCTTGGGGCGCAATGGTGATGGTGGCTCCGGTGCCGGTCGCGATCAGAGTGACCGTGAAGCTGGTGCCCCCGGCGGCGACCGTCGCCGTCCTGCCGGTGGCGAGCGCGAAGTCGGTGCCGCCGATGCGCAGCACCTCGCCGTTGCCGTCCAGGATGTTGGTCGCGGCGATGGTCAGTCCGGTCAGACGGGCGCTGTCCGGGTCGGCAACCGTCGCGTTGGGCCACAGGGACTGCCCGGTGGACAGGTCGAAGCCGTCCACCTCCGTGTAGCTCAGGCTGGTGTCGGTGCCGGTGACCGCGCCGTTCAGGTCCACCACCGGGGCGTCGTCCTTGCCGGTGATGGTGATGGTCAGCGTGGCGGTCTTGGGCGCGCCGAGGTTGGTGCTGTCGTTCACCGTGTAGGTGAAGACGTCCGTCCAGCTCTGCCCCGCCCGCAGCGCCTGCGCCGGGGCGGTGTCCAGGGCGTAGTGGTAGGAGCCGTCCGCGTTCAGCGTCAGCGTGCCGTGCGCGCCGGTGACGGCGGTGCCGACGCCGGCACCGGTGGTGATGGCGCCCCCGCCCGTTCCGGCGGCCACGCCCTTCACCACAAGGGTCTGGTCGCGGTCGACGTCCGTGTCGTTCGCCAGCACGCCCGTCGCGGCGGTCTTGGAGACGCTGGCCGTGTCCTCGTCGATGCTGTTCGCGTCGTTCTGCGGCACCGTGTCGTCGCTGACCTTGGTCACGGTGACCGTGAAGGTGCCGGTGCGCGACGCCTTGGCGGCTCCCTGGTCGGCGCTGTGGGCGGTGACCGTCAGCGTGGGCGCGCTGTGGCCCGGATCGCTGCTGTTCCAGTCCTGCGGCGGGCGGATGGTCAGCGCCGCCAGCTTGGACTGCGGCAGCTCCGCCGTGCGGAAGGTGCCGTCGCCGTTGTCGATCAGGGTCAGCGGCGTGCCGTCGTCCTTCAGCAGCCAGCCCGCGGGGATGCCGCCCAGCGTGAAGGTCAGCACCTCGGCCGGGCCGACCGTGTCGGTGTTGGTCACGGCGATGGACAGCGGGATGTCCGTGTCCTCGTCCCCGGTGACGTTGCCGGCGGTCAGGCCCGGCTGGTCGGAGACCGGGTTGACCGTGATGGCCGTGGTGGTGGTGCGGGTGGTCGCCTCGCCCGGGGGGCCGCCGTGATTGTGGTCGTCCACCGTCACGGTCATCGTGACCGTGCCGCTGTAGTCCAGCGGGGCCGTGTAGCGCAGGTCGGCGAGCGCCGCGTTCACCTGCGCCAGCGTGCCGGCGATGGTCAGCGCGCCCGTGCCATTACTTGTCACGATGGCGCCGGTCACGGTGGCCCCGGTGCCGTTGTGGCGGCCGGTGCCGTCCAGATGGGCGATGGTGGACAGGCCCGTGGGCACAGACACCGTCACGGTGAAGGCGTCGGTCCCGCTGGGATAGGCGACGTCCACCGCGTCCGCGACCTGGAAGCGGGCCGGGTTGCCGGCCGCGCCGTCGAAGGCGACGGTGCCCTCCTCGTTCACGCCGGCGGTGGCCGGGGCGCTGGCGAAGGTCGGCTGGTCGTTCAGCGGGGCGACGGTCAGCGTGAAGGCGCGGGTCGTCACGATGGCCGCCGAGGTCCCGTCCGCGTAGGCGTAGTCGCCGGGATCGCTCGTGGCGTCGTTCGTGTCGCCGCCCACCGTGCCGGACGGCGCGCGCGCGCCGTTGTTGCCCAGGTCGCTGACGGTCAGCTGCACCGTGGCGCTGCCGTTTGCGTTGGCGCCCGCGAAGTAGGACAGCGTGGCGAGCGCCGCGTTGATCTGGCTTTCCGTGCCGGTCAGCGTGACGCTGGTCCCGCTGGTGACTCCGCCGACCGCCGTCGCCCCGTGCAGGTTGCCGATGGTCAGCGTGCCGGGGCCGGCGGTGATGGCGATGGTGGCGCGCAGCG